>CAZJRH010000328.1:0-2575 GCA_964548215.1 uncultured Nitrospirota bacterium | reverse complement strand
TCCAGCACCAGTATGCCAGAGTCACGAACGAGATCGAGCACGCGAGCGCGAGGGTCGGCGGACTTGGCTGGTGGTATGCCCAGATTATTTGGGCGGCGGCCATGATCAGCAGACCGATCCGGCTGCCGCGCCGGCCGTCTCGGCTACAAAAAACGGCCACAAGTTGACGCGTGTCGTCGAATGAACGACGAAGGACACTCCTGATACTGAGCCAGCAACGTTGCAGGAGCGGGGCAAGGTCCATCATCAGGGGCAGGCAGGCCGTGAGCCGCGATGCGATGGCTGCGCGCCTCCGAAATATGATGACGACACGATATGCCAATGCGACGCAGAACGTTAGGACCAAGAGCAAAAGGACGATCTGGAGAAAGATCCCCCCGGGAGGTCCACGATCTGTCATGCCAATGCCCCACCTCATTGTGATAAACGTCAAGCAAGGCGCAGATCGGCGCGGTCGTCAACGCAGGTCGGAGAATGCGGTAAACGCCGTTGACGACAAGACGGTGCGCCTACGATGACATGATCACATTGGCAGTCAGGACGGCGCGGGACGATCGGTGATCGTCCGGGATCATCTGTGCTCGAGTCAGGGCTCAGGGCAGGCCGTTGCGGCAGATCGACTAGATTGTCACAGTGTGGGCGGCCTGTCCGCCACTTGGTTGATGACGACCGCCCGCCGACCATCATGTTGCCTTGGCGTTGGTCAGCACACGCTGCCCGTTGCAAGACGCCGTCGATGTTGTCGGTGATACCGCGATTGTACGCCCGAACGAAGCGATAGCCCTGCCACTCGCCGCCCGGCTTCATTACCGTTCCCGGAATGCCCGCATGATCTGATCCTGCAGAGGCTTGACCAGATAGGAGAGAACTCTGCGATCGCCGGTCTTGATCAAGGCCTCGACCGGCATGCCTGGGACCAGCTTTACGTCGCCAAGCCGCAGCATCTCTTCGGGGGAGACCGCAATCCGAACGGTGTAATAGCTCCCACCCGTTCGCTGCTCGGTGCTGACATCCGCCGAAATCCGGCTGACCGTCCCGTTGAGTTCGGGCGTTGTGCGCTGACTGAAGGCTGGGAACCGCAATTGCGCCGCCTGACCTTGCCAGAGTTGATCAATATCCTGTGGTATGACCTTGACTTCGGCAATGAGATTATCGGCGGCGGGGACGATCAGCATCAGTGCTTCACCCGCGGTGATCACGCCGCCAACAGTGTGGACGATCGATTGGTGCACCGTGCCATCCTGCGGCGCGCGAATGTCGATGCGCTTCATCTGATCCAGGGCCGCGACCTTGCGCTCGACCAGCTCGCCGATCTTGGCCTCGATCTCCCTCAATTCTTTGCCGATGTCGCTGCTGGCTTCGCGATCGATCTGGATGACCTGCAATAGGATTTCCGCGATCTTGCCCCGTGCCTGCGCGATCGCGGAAATAAGCTGCGCTCGCTCACCGGCCAATCGCGTGGCCTCCCGCTCCAGCGCCGTCATTTTCGAGATCGGCATCAGGTTCTTTTTCCAGAGGTCGCGAGCACCTTCGAGCTCGCGGCCAATGAGAACGATCTCCTGCGCCTTGGTCTCCACTTGGCCCTGATGCCCCCTTATTTCCTCCTGCATCTGCATGTTGCGTTCGCCGAGCATGGATTTCTGCCCGAAACGGGCCATGAAGCGCAGCTTGAAGACTTTGCCCTCGCTGGCCATCAGGTAGGCCACGTCGGGGTCACTGGCGGCTTGCAGCAGCTCCTGGGGGAACCGGATGGTCTCGGATTCGTCACGTTCGGCCTCGAGACGCGCCTTGCGCGCCATCAGCTCATTGAGCCCCTTGGTGACGATGGCCAGGTTGGCACGCGTGATGGTGTCATCGAGCCGCACCACGATGTCGCCACCCTTGACCCGATCGCCGTCGTGGACACGGATCGCGCCGACAATTCCCCCGGTCGGATGCTGCACCTTCTTGATATTGGAATCGACGACGACGGAACCAAGGGCAATCACGGCGCCGGCAATATCCGTTGTCGCGGCCCACCCACCTACCCCACCGACGACCAGGGCAACCATCAGCACCGCCACGCGGAGGTGCCGCCGGATCGATTGCCGCGTGCTGGTCAACGGCGTGCTGCTCATGCGCCTGTCTTCGTTGAATCTGAAACGACTTTCAGTGGCAGCGGCGGTGGACGTTCACGAGAGGCCGCCGCAGGTCCTTGACGTTGAGCCGCCACATCCCCTTGAGCTTTTGCCAGCACCTGGTCTCGGGGCCCCAGCAGCTGGCTTTGCCCATTGCTCATGGCCAGCACGAGGTCGACGGCGACAAGCACGCTCGGCCGGTGGGCGACGACAATGGCGATACCACCGCGTGCCTTGACCCCCTGCAGCGCCCTGGTCAATGCCGTCTCACCCTCGGCGTCCAGGTTGGAATTGGGCTCGTCGAGTACGACGAGGAATGGATCGCCATAAAGAGCCCGCGCCAGAGCCACGCGCTGACGCTGGCCCGCCGACAGCGCCTGGCCCTGCTCGCCAACGTCGGTTTCATAACCGCTCGGTAGACCGACAATCAGATCGTGAACGCCGGCGGCGCGCGCGGC
>CAZJRH010000327.1:0-4403 GCA_964548215.1 uncultured Nitrospirota bacterium | reverse complement strand
CGGCGCGCAGGATGCCCTTGCCCGGGATCGGGAGCATCATGACACCGGCCGCTGCGATCAGGCGAGCCGCCAGGGGCCTTCGCGCTTCTGTGTGTTGGAGCAAGCCGCCGATGATCAAGGCGACGCCGACGAGCCCGGGATAGAGCCATCGAATGGAGAGCGGGTTGATCGGTGGCGGCACCGTGACGGCCCTGAGCGCGATTAAGAATAAGATGCCGACCAGCCAGACAATCCCCAGAGCCGCCACGGGAGCCCGTGTTCTGAGCCGCCAGGCACAGACGACGGCGCCGGCCATGCCCAGGAGATAAATGCCAGTCGTGAGTGGGGCCGCCATGGACGAGGCGAGCCCTTCGTACCAGGGGCATAGGTCGATTGGGAGCAGTATCAATCTCAGCGCGTGAAGTGTGACGACCGCCATGGCGGCCAGCCCCTCCAGACTCCAATTGAATCGGACGGCGCCGGCCAATGTTCCAATCCATGGGCTGCCGGTGCTCAACAAATAGACGCCGAGCACGACCGCCAGGGGAGTGAGTGCGATCAAGGAAGTCCGGAGTGGTTTCCCGTCACCGGTCGGAAAACCGGCAACCCAAAAAAGAGCCAGCAACGGCAGCAGGAGCGCCGTTTCCTTGGAGCCAAGCGCGATCAAGCCGGCCGCGTAAAACAGCGCGAGGGCTTTCCATGAGCCTTGTGGTTGGTGATAGGCGGACCAGGCCCAGAGGGCCGCCAGCATCCACAGGACCGAGAGCAGATCCGGGCGGCCCAGCAGATAGTGAACGGTTTCAACTCCGACGGGATGCAGCGCGACAATGAGCGCCGAAGCCAGGCTGGGGAACAGAGCGAGCCGGCGCCGGCAGAACAGGTAGACAAGTGTGACGACCGTCAGGTGATAGAGCAGCGAATCGATGGCAAAGCCCGGCGGCCAGCCCCGCCAGATGGCGCGGTCGAGCGCCACCGAGAGCAGTGTGACAGGCCGGTGGGTTTGCTGAAAGCTCTTTTCATAATGCGCCCAGGAGGGATCGGTGACAAATTGTTGCGTGGTCAGCGTGTGTTCATCCCAGATCAGCTCATGCTGGAGCAGTTGGACGTACAGGCCAGCCGTCAGTAGCCAGATGAGCACGATGAGCCTTGGACGCGGCATGGTCGTGTTGTCCTAGCATGCCCCATCATCACTGTCAATCGAGCTTTCACTGCCTTCCGCGCCGGATATTTTCGATCTTCCTGTTTCGCCCTTTACCCAACGTTCTATGTAATGGCCTCCACACAGGGAGCGCACCACTCCTACATCCCTGTGGGTAGTAATCATTAACTATTTGAAATAATTAGTATTTATTGTAATGTATTTTCCGTCTGCCGTGGTATGCAAATTGCTATTTATAGAGACCAAGTGGCACACGATGAATCGGCAGATAGTGAACTGGCTGCATAAGGAGAGAGGCATCCAATGAAACAATGGACACTATTGCTCACGGGCGCGATCGGCCTCTTCTGCCTCTTTCCGGGGAGGGCGAGCGCTCAGATGAGCAATTACTGTCAGGTCCCGCCCTATGTCATTCAGGATGTGCCGCCCAACGTGATGGTGGTGCTGGACAATTCCGGGAGCATGCTCAATTTTGCCTACTTTGACGGTTTTACCACCACGAGCACGGCGGACGACAACGCATGCACGGATAGCGGCTCCCCGTGCACCGGCTTTACGACCCCCGGCGTCTACCCCGCCTACAAATATTACGGCTATTTTAGCCCGGACCACTGGTACACCTACACGTCCAACCGTTTTCTCACCACCGCCGCCACCGCCGCAAAGACAGGCAGCGGCCTTCCCGGAGCCAGGGTAAAGACGGCCTCCGAATGGGACGGCAATTTTCTCAACTGGCTGACCATGCGGCGGGTGGATGTCGTCCGCCGGGTGATGACCGGGGGGGCAACAACCACCGGAGAAGGCAGCGGCTTCGACCGGCTGCGCGGGGAAGAAGCAGACAGCAGCACCCGGGGGATTTACAAACGCATCGTCAGTGCCGACGATTATACTTCCTATACCGGAAACCGAAAAATCACATTCAGCACCGGCTCCGGCACCTCGTCCTTCACAGTGAGGAATGTGGCCGACACCGGCAATGATGCCACCTTCAACGTGGCCATTCGCACCCCCTCGCCGGTCGAAGGTGTTGTGCAGACCGTGGTCGGCACGCGGGCGAGATTGGGCCTGACATTTTACAAGGATAACAATCCGACACCTCATGGCGGCTTTATTCAAGTGGTCGTCGGGGGCGGCAGTCTCTCTTCAACGGTCAATCAAATCAATCTGACGCGGCCCTCGGCCAACACGCCGTTGGCGGAAGCCTTATGGACCGTCACGGGTTATTTCGCCCAGCAGGCAACCATCGAAAGCGGACCGGGGCCTCGATACAGCCCTGCGGACTTTCAGATCAATAACAATAATGATCCGTACAACTACGGGACGGGTGGAAGCCCCCGGTGGCCGGCCTGCGCCGTCAGTTTCGTGCTGTACATTACCGACGGGGAGGCCTGCGCGGACGGCAACCTGCCCCCGACCATCGCCGATTATGCGAATACGCGGTCAAACTATAATTGCCAGGGCACGAATTGTCCCGCTGTTGCGCCCTTTCCCGCAACGGCCTTGCCATCCTGTCCGGCCGGCGGCAATGTGGCCGGCATCGAGGACGTGGCGCTCTATGCGCGCACGACCGATCTTCGGAATAGTCCGACCCTGGGCGTGAATAATATCACCAGAACGCAAAACCTCACGCTCTACACGGTGTTCGCCTTCGGGAGGGGTTCAACGCTGCTTCGCTACGCCTCGATCAATGGAGGGTTTGAGGATAGTAACGCCAATAATATTCCCGACCTGCAATCGGAGTGGGATGCGGACGGCGATAACGAACCCGATACGTTTTATGAAGCGACGGAGGGGTATGAGCTTGAAACGGCCATCCGAAACGCCTTTTCCAATATGCTCAGGCGGGCGTCTTCAGGAACCGCGGCGTCCGTCCTCGCCTCCGGCGAGGGCAGCGGGGCCAATCTGACCCAGGGAATTTTCTATCCCCGGCGCCGGTTCGGCAACGATGTCGCGGCCTGGGTCGGCGAACTGCACAACCTCTGGTTCCATGTCGATCCGCTTTTTGCCAACAGCAGCCTTCGCGAGGATACGGACAGCAACAACGAGTTGCACCTGGCCAATGATTATATCATCCAGTCGTTTTTTGACACTGTGTCGCAGACGACGAAGATCAGGCGCTATCGGGATAGTGACGGCGATGGCGATCCCGATACGCTGTTGGAGACGGTGCCCTTTGAGGACGTCGCCAGCATCTGGAAGGCGGGTGAGTTGCTGTGGGGGAGGGATCTCGTCGCGGATGGGCGCACAATTTACACGACGATCAACGGGACAACCCTGAGAGATTTCTCCACGGCACCCGCCGATGTCTCGGCCCTTCGTCCCTATCTTCAAGCCGCGACCGACGCGGACGCCGACAAGATCATCCGGTATACGCATGGCGAAGATTTGATCCAGGACGCGGATCTTGACGGCACCAATGATTATCGGTCGCGGACGGTCACGATTGACGGCGCCACCAATGTGTGGAAGTTCGGCGATATTATTAATTCCACGCCCCGCATCGCCTCCTGGCTGCCGTTGAACAATTATCACCTGGTCTACACGGATACGTCCTACCAGGCGTTTATCACGACGACCGGAGCGACGGGCTACACGAACCGGGGCATGGTGTTCACCGCGGGCAACGACGGCATGCTCCATGCGCTGAAACTGGGCCAATTCGAGCTTGTCGACGATCCGCTGATTAAAGCACGCCTGACGGGTTCAGATGTCGGCAAGGAGATCTGGTCGTTTATCCCCAAGCACGCCCTGCCATACTTGAAGTACATCGCGGACCCCGACTACTGCCATGTGCATACGGTCGATCTGTCCCCTTACATCTTCGATACGAGCATCGGCGCGCCGGGTTCCGGAGATATTTCAGCCGGTCTGAAACCCGATAATGGTTCCACGTGGCGGACGGTTCTGATCGGCGCCATGCGGCAGGGAGGCGCCTGCCGCAAGGTCTGCGCGGCCGGCGCGGATTGTGTCCAAACGCCGCTTAATGATCCATCGGACAGCTCAAAGGGCCTGGGCTACTCCTCCTATTTTGCCCTGGACGTCACTGACTTGAGCAATCCCCAACTCTTATGGGAATTCAGCAATGACGCGCTTGGTTTCTCAACCACCGGCCCCGCGATCGTACGGGTGGGAGCTACTGACAAAAACGGCAAATGGTTTGCCGTCATTGGCTCGGGCCCCACCGGGCCGATCAGCAATTTCCAGTTTTTTGGCCGGTCCGATCAGACTTTGAAGTTTTTTGTGCTCGATCTGAAGACAGGCGCGC
>CAZJRH010000326.1:0-10798 GCA_964548215.1 uncultured Nitrospirota bacterium | reverse complement strand
CCATACGTTTCTCTCCACTTCCGACATTCATCTGAAACACCAGTTCCGGATGACGAGGGCGGAGGCGCTCCGGCGGGCGGTGGAGATGGTCGAGCGGGCCCGGGGCCACGTCGAGGACGTGGAGTTTTCGCCGATGGATGCGACCCGCTCGGAGGCCACGTACCTGCACGAAGTGCTCGAGGCGGTCATCGCCGCGGGCGCCCGCACGGTCAACATTCCCGACACGGTCGGCTACACGACGCCGCAGGAGTTCGGCGCCCTGATCGAGGGCATCCGCGCTCACGTGCCGAATATCGACCGGGCCGTCATCTCGGTCCACTGCCACAACGATCTGGGACTGGCCGTCGCCAACTCCCTAGCCGCCGTGCTGGCGGGAGCGGGCCAGGTGGAATGCACCATCAACGGGATCGGCGAACGGGCCGGCAACGCGTCGCTGGAAGAGATCGTGATGGGTTTACGCACCCGGAAGGATTATTACCAGGCGGACACCCGCATCAACACCGAGGAAATTTACCGGGCCAGCCGCCTGGTCAGCAAGATCACGGGCATGGTCGTGCAGCCGAACAAGGCGATCGTCGGCGACAACGCCTTCGCCCATGAATCGGGGATCCATCAGGACGGCCTGCTCAAGGACAAGATGACCTACGAGATCATGCAGCCCGAGTCGGTCGGCATCGTGCAGAGCAAGCTCGTGATGGGCAAGCATTCGGGGCGGCACGCCTTCCGCGCCCAATTGGAGACGATGGGTTACACCCTCTCGGATGAGGAGCTGAACAAGGCGTTTGAGCGGTTCAAGCGCCTGGCCGACCAGAAGAAGGAGTTGTTCGAAGAGGACCTCGACGCCATCGTGGCCGAGGAAATTTTCCGCATTCCGGAGCATTACACGCTGGTCGCCATGCGGGTGGAAAGCGGCACCAGCGTCCGGCCGACGGCCACGGTCGAATTGGAAATCAACGGCCAGCGCGCCGCGCTGACGGGCCAGGGGGACGGGCCCGTGGACGCCGCCTACCGGACCATCGCGACGATGACGGCCACCAAGAGCCGCCTGCTGGCCTATGTGGTCACGGCGATTACGGGCGGCACCGACGCCCAGGGTGAGGTGACCGTGCGGGTGGAGGAGAGCGGCCGGACGGTCATCGGCCAGGGCGCCGACACCGACATCATCATCGCCTCGGCCAAGGCCTATCTGAACGCGCTCAACAAGCTGGCCTACTGGCAGCAGCGGGGCAAGATCGGTGTGCTGCCGTCGTCCGACAAGCGAAACCCCTGATTTCGGACCGGTTGACGCGCATGATCAAAATTGCCGTATTGCCTGGTGATGGAATCGGCCGTGAAGTGATTCCGCCGGCCGTCGAAGCGCTGAAAACGGCCGGCCGTCGATTCAAGCTGACGTTTGAATTGAAGGAGGCGCTGGTCGGCGGCGCGGCGATCGACGCCACGGGCACGCCGTTGCCGCCCGAGACGCTGGCGCTGGCCCAGGCGAGCGACGCCGTGTTGCTGGGCGCGGTCGGCGGGCCGAAGTGGGAGGGGCTCGACTATGCCGTCCGGCCCGAGCGGGCGCTACTGGGATTGCGGGAAGCGCTGGGCCTCTACGCCAATCTGCGGCCGGCCAAGCTGGCGCCGATGCTGGCCGACGCGTCGCCTTTACGGCGCGAGGTGGTCAACGGCACGGATATCATGGTGGTGCGGGAATTGACCGGAGGTATTTATTTCGGCAAGCCCAAAGGCATTGAAAAAACCGCCGACGGCCAGGAACGGGGCGTCAACACCGAGGTCTACACGACGAAGGAGATCGAGCGGATCGCCCGGGTCGCCTTTGACATCGCCCGCGGCCGGCGCAAGCTGGTGACGTCGGTGGACAAGGCGAACGTGCTGGAATCGTCTGAGCTGTGGCGGCGTGTGGTGATCGGCGTGCAGAAGAAGGACTATCCGGATGTGACCTTGCGCCACATCTACGTGGACAACTGCGCGATGCAATTGGTCAAGGCGCCGACGCAATTTGATGTGCTGCTGACCACGAACATGTTCGGCGACATTCTCAGCGACGAGGCCGCGCAGGTGGTCGGCTCGATCGGGCTGCTGCCGTCGGCGAGCGTGGGCGCGGCAAACGCATCGGGCATGAAAGGCATGTACGAGCCGATCCACGGCAGCGCGCCCGACATCGCCGGCCAGGACAAGGCCAATCCCCTGGCGACGATTCTGTCGGCCGCGATGCTGCTGCGCTACACCGCGCGCCATGAACCGGCGGCGGCGGCGATCGAGCAGGCGGTCGAGCAGGTCCTGCGCGACGGCTACCGGACCGGCGACATCGCCGGGCCCGATGCGAAGATCGTCGGCACGGCCGAAATGGGACGGTTGGTCGTCAAACAACTGGAGCAGATGGAGATCGGTCATGCCGCTTAAGAAGCAGGAGGCCTATAACGTTGCCGTGGTGGGCGCCACCGGCGTGGTGGGCCGTGAAATGGTCGAAATTCTCGAGGAGCGGAAATTCCCCGTGAAAGAGTTGCGGCTGCTCGCTTCCGAGCGCTCGGTCGGGGAGAAAATTTCCTATTGCGGCAACGATCTTGAGGTGACGCTCTTGAGCGAGGCGGCCCTGGAGGGGGTGGATTTTGCGCTCTTTTCCGCCGGCGCCGACGTGAGCCGCCGCTTCGCCCCCATCGCCGTGCAGAAGGGCGCGATCGTCATCGACAACAGCAGCGCCTTCCGGATGGAGCCGGCCGTGCCGCTGGTGGTTCCGGAAGTGAACCCCGGAGCGCTGGCGCGTCATAAAGGCATTATTGCCAACCCCAATTGTTCGACGATTCAAATGGTCGTGGCGCTCAAGCCGTTGCATGACGCCGCAAAAATCCACAGGATCGTCGTCACCACGTTTCAGTCGGTCTCGGGCACGGGCAAGGAGGCGATGGATGAGCTGCTGGAGCAAACCCGGGCGCTCCTCGCCTTTCAATCGGGCGACGTGAAGGTCTATCCGCACCAGATCGCCTTCAACTGTCTGCCGCATATCGACGATTTCGAGTCCGACGGTTGCAGCAAGGAAGAGATGAAACTGGTGAATGAGACCCGGAAGATCATGGGCGATTCCTCGATCAAGGTCACCGCCACCACCGTGCGCGTGCCGGTCTTTCGCGGCCACAGCGAGTCGGTCAACATCGAGCTGGAGCGGCCCCTGTCGGCCAATGAGGCGCGCGCGCTGCTGGCCAAGGCGCCCGGCGTGATCGTCATGGACGATCCCAAGCGCAACATCTATCCGATGCCGTTGGATGCCACGGGGAATGACGCCGTCTACGTGGGGCGGATCCGCGAGGACAAGTCGGTCGAACATGGGCTGAACCTCTGGATCGTCTCGGACAATTTGCGCAAGGGCGCCGCGCTCAATGCGATTCAAATCGCCGAAGAGTTAATAAAGGGTCCAGGATTGAAATGATTACGACGACGGACCAAGAGCTGACTGAAAAAATCCTGAAGCTCAAGGCCGAGCGGAAGGCTGTGATCATTTCGCACAATTACCAGGTCAGCGAGCTGCAGGATGTGGCCGATTTCGTCGGCGACTCGTTGGAGCTCTCGCAATTGGCGGCCAAAACCGACGCCAGGGTGATCGTCTTCTGCGGCGTGCACTTCATGGCCGAGACGGCGGCGATTCTCTGCCCCGACAAGACCGTGCTCATCCCCGATCCGGACGCCGGCTGCTCCATGTCGGACATGATTACCATCGAGCAATTGCGCGCGCTGAAGGCGAAGCATCCGGACGCCGCCGTCGTCTGCTACGTGAACACCACGGCGGCCATCAAGGCGGAAAGCGACATTTGCTGCACGTCGTCGAACGCCGTGCGGGTGGTGGAATCAATTCCGAAGGACAGAGAGGTGATCTTCATCCCCGACCAATTTCTCGGCCAGCACGTGATGAAGCAGACGGGCCGAAAGATGATTCTCTATAACGGCTATTGCCCGACCCATTTCCGGATCATGGCGGCCGATCTGCTCGAGGTGAAGGCCGAGCATCCCAATGCCGAGGTGTTCGCCCATCCGGAGTGCACGTCGGAGGTGACGGCGCTGGCCGATCAGGTCGCCAGCACGAGCGGCATTTCGCGGGCCGTGCAAAAATCGGATGCCAAGGAAGTGATCATCGCAACGGAAACGGGCATCCTGCACCGGATCCAAAAGGAAAATCCCGCCAAGAAAGTCTTCGCCGCCTGCCAGTGGTGCGATTGCGCTCACATGAAGGTCAACACGCTCGAAAAACTCCTCTGGTCGCTGGAAGACATGCAACATGTCGTGACCGTGCCGGAAGAGATTCGCGTGAAGGCCCGCCGGGCGATTGATCGAATGCTGGCGCTCGGCTAGGCGAACAGCTCGCGCCGAGCTTGTACCTCCCTATTTCTTCGGATAAAATGATCGGGCATGCCTCAGGAAGTTGGTCGTCTCCTCGTTATTTTCGGGATTGTCCTTATTGTGCTCGGCGGGATTTTTCTGGCCGGGGGCAAGCTGCCCTGGCTCGGCCGGTTGCCGGGCGATATCGTGATTGAGCGGAAAAACTTCTCCCTGTATTTTCCCCTTGCTACGAGTTTGCTGTTCAGTCTGTTGTTGACGCTGATCTTCTGGTTGTTCCGACGATGAACCGCTGGATCACCCTCCTTGTGCTCGTTTTCTGCGCGTGGCCGTTCTCGGTACACGCGGAGACGATTCGAGTCGCGTTGTCCGACGGGAGCAAGACGGTCACCATTTCAGGCCGAGGGCCGTTGGTGGTTTCCAACCACGCCGGGCGGCGGCTGTTCGCCCTGAAACAGTCCAAATTGACGATCACGCCCGCGCGCGCCGGCCTGACGGTGAACGGCAGCGCCCTGGCCGATCGGGTGCTGCGCATTGCGGCCGAACAGTTGTCGGTCGATAATGTCCGCGTGCATGGCACGCTCGTCGTGCACCGGCAGTCCGCCGGTCTGCTGGTCGTCAATGAGCTGGAGCTTGAAACCTACGTGCGCGGCGTGGTGCCGGCGGAAATGCCGGCCGGCTGGCCAAGCGAGGCGCTGAAGGCGCAGGCCGTGCTGGCCCGCACCTATGCCGTCTATCATCGGCAACGCCGCCAGGGGCGCCCCTTCGATCTGGAATCGACGGTGCTGGATCAAGTCTATGGCGGGGCGCAAAGAGAGGATGGTCGCGCTTCGGCGGCCGCCGCCGCGACGGCAGGGGAGGTGCTGACCTACGACGGCGAGCCGATTCTGGCGCTCTATCACGCCAACTCCGTCGGCCGCACGGAGGCTTATGTCGATGTCTGGGGAGAGGAACTGCCCTATCTGCAAAGCGTTGCCTGCCCCAGTGATGACTCGGTGCCCTCCGCGGCCTGGCAGCGGATGATCTCCGTCGACGAGCTGGAGGCCCAATTGCGGAAGGCCGGCTATCCGGTGGGCACGGTGGCGACGATGGCCGCCGGGCCGCGCAGCCCGGGCGGCCGGGTGCAAACGGTCCGGGTGATCCATTCCGGCGGTGAGCTGTCGTTGAACGGTGAAACATTGCGGCGTATAATGGGCTACAAATTTCTTCCCAGCACGATGTACACACTGGCATGGACAGGTCACACACTGCGATGGACCGGCCGAGGGGCCGGCCATGGCGTGGGTCTCTGTCAATGGGGCGCCAAAATCCAAGCCGAGACAGGTGCCTCCTATCGCAACATTCTCTTGCATTACTATCCGGGCGCCCAACTGCGCCGCCTGGCCCCCGCGCGATGAAGCTGGCCGCCTTCGACTACCCGCTTGACCGTTCGCTCATCGCCCAGACGCCGCCTCCGCGTCGCGGCGCCTCTCGGTTAATGATTCTGGATCGGGCGACGGGACGCTATCGTCATGGCGCCTTCGCCGATTTTCTGGCTGAACTGACCCCGGATGATCTGCTCGTCCTCAACCGGACGAAGGTGATTCCGGCCCGCGTGGTCGGTAAAAAAACGGCGACCGGCGGCGCGGTCGAGTTATTGTTCCTTCATCCGGTCGGCGCGCGTCGATGGCGGGCGTTGGCCAAGGGTTCGCTCCGCGAGGGGCAGACGCTGGTCTTTCCCGACGGCCACGGCGTGACCGTTGTGACGGATGAAGGCCGCGGCTGCTGGCAGGTGGAGCTGAACGGGCAGGGCGATCTGCTGGCCTGGCTCGACCGGGTCGGTCAGGTGCCGGTGCCGCCCTACATTCATCGGGACGGCGCCGCGGCTGAAGCGCGCCTGGACAGCCGCCGCTATCAAACGCTCTACGCCAGCGCGCCCGGCTCCGTGGCGGCGCCGACCGCAGGCCTCCATTTCTCCGCCGCCCAGTTGCGGCAATTGCAGGCCCGCCGGATTCCCGTGGCCAAGCTGACGCTGCACATCGGCATCGGCACGTTTCAGCCGATCCGATGCAACGAGATCGGACAGCATCGGATGGCGGCCGAATATTGCGAGGTGGGGGCGTCGGTCGGCCGCTTGGTTGAACGGACCCGCCGGCGGGGCGGCCGGGTGGTGGCGGTGGGCACCAGCGTCGTGCGCGCGCTGGAGAGTGCGGCCGATTCACGCGGCGGGCTTGGGCCGTTTCGGGGCTGGACCGACTTGTTCATCCGTCCAGGCTATCGTTTTTCCGTCGTCGATGCCTTGCTGACCAACTTTCATCTGCCGAAATCGTCGTTATTGTGCCTGGTCGGCGCCTTTGCCGGGCGGGAGCGGTTGTTGGCCGCCTATGCCGCGGCCGTCGACGCCCGGTATCGTTTCTACAGCTATGGAGACGCCATGTTCATTCGCACAGGAGGAGTCTGATGGAGCCATCATCACCCGAGCGTGGGCCGGACGAGACCCCGCCACCATCCAGAATGATGGGCCGGTCCCACTCGTCGCCGCGATCATCAATCAGCGGGTTGAAGCCGTTTGTGCTGGCCGGCCTGCTGGTTGTCATCGGCCTGCTGGTCAGCCTGGGGGCGCTGCTGCGGCAGTCGGACGAGATCGGCGGCGATGCCGTGACGGAACAGGTGACGGACGGCGCTTGGGCCGTCGACGCGCCATCGGACGAACCGGTGCCGGGGGCCATGAACATCGGCCGGCCGCCCGGTTCCCCGGCGAACGTGGATCGAAATGGTCCGGCCGCCGGTGCGGCCGATCAATCGGCGCCGGCATCGGAATTCACCTTTTATGAAACGCTGAAGAAGCCTTCGCAGGATCCGGCTGCAAACGTCGGATTGGCGCCGGCTTCGGCGCCGAAACCGGCGGCCCCTGCGGTTGCCAAGCCGGCGCCCCTCGGGGTGGACCCTCGGGGTGAAGCCAAGCCCTCCAGCAAGGTTATTGAAACGGCCGAGGCTGGCGCCTCTTCAGTGCGTTATACCGTACAGGTCGGCGCCTTCCGCCAGCAGCCCATGGCCGAGGAAATGATCGCCAAGTTGAACAAAAAAGGCCATGATGCCTATCTGATGGTGGCGCAACTGCCCGACGGGATGACCTATCGGGTGCGGGTGGGAAAATTCGCCACCCGTGAGGAAGCCAAACGGGCGGCGGAGGGGCTGGCCGCGAAGGAAGGGTTGCATCCCTTCGTGGCGACGGTCCAGCCGAATTCGTAGGGGCGCGCATGCTGCGCCCCTACAATTACACGAGCGTGAAACGCCGTTCCCGCGCCTCGTGTTCCACGATGGTGATGGCCTGGTTCAGCCGCTGCAGGCGCATGTTGCGCTTTCGAATGCCGTCGATGTCATGCGTGGGGAATTTCGACGCCCGCGCCGTCTGCTGAACCTTTTTTAACTGGTGCAGCAATTCCTTATAGGTGATGGCGTTGAGCGATTTGAGGATCAGGGGATTGAAGGTGATGAAACCGTCGGCCACGTCTTTGGCGATGGCGGTGAGACTCTTTCCCCGTAATTGTGACTCAGCCATAATGAGTGAGTCTACCAAGCATTGGCCGCCTGTCAAGCAAGCGCCTTATCGTTCTTTCTCCATCTGCCGGTAGACCTGTTCGACGTTCAACGGCAACCATTCCTTGTACTTCAAATATTTTTCGTACGCCGGGATTTTCACCGTCTGCTTGAGTTGTTCCAGCGGTATCTTCCGGAGAAAGGCCTCCACCACGATGCGGCGAAGCGTCGACAGATAGCGCTCAAACCGCTCCACGCTCTTCCGGTCGCCGACCGGCCCGTGGCCCGGCACCACGCGCTCAAACGGCAATGCGCGGAGCCGTGCCAGCCCCTTGAGCCATTCGCGGCTTTCGCCTTCGCCCAGCCAGGGGAGCCGGTTAATGTACACGAGATCGCCCGTGAAGATCACCTTTTCGGTCGGCAACCAGACGATCACGTCGCCGACCGTATGGCCGATGCCCAGGTAGCGCACCACGATGGTGCGATCGGCGATCGGCAGCGTCATCTCCTCGGTCAGCGTGATGTTCGGCAGCGTCACCTGCGCGCCTTTGGCCGCTTCGACGCCGACGAAGCGGCCATACTCCTTCACCATTTCCTGTCCACGGCTGGCGAGAATCGCCTTGGTCCGGGCGTGGGCGATGATGCCCCGGGCCGGCTCGATGACGTGATTGGCAAAGGTGTGATCGCCGTGCGCATGGGTGTTGATCAGATAGAGAATGGGTTTGGCCGTCACTTTTCGAACGGCTTTGAGCATGGCCTGGGCGGCGCGGGGATTGATCTGCGAATCCACGACGACGACGCCCTCCCTGGTCAGGATAAAGCCGGCATTGGCGTTGCCCTGGTCGCCGATGACCGCGTAGACGCCCGGTGCGATTTGTTGGATGGACAGTGTGCCCGCTCCGGCGCACGCGGGCGACCACCAGCCGGCGATCAGCAGGCCGGCAAGGAAAAATAGGACAGATTTAATTTTCAAACGTGCGGAAAATAAATCTGTCCTATTTTTCATCACTTGGCGAGAATGCAGGCGGCCTGGTGGCCGGGTCCGACCTCGCGCAGGGGCGGGTCCTCCCGCAGGCAGTCGTCGATGCGTTTGGGGCAGCGGGAGTAAAATCGGCAGCCGGGCGGCAGGTCGATCGGGCTGGGCGGTTCGCCCTCCAGCGGAGGCCGGTCGCGCTTGGCGGCCGGGTCGGGCTTGGGCGCCGAAGCCAGCAGCGCCTGGGTGTAGGGATGTTTCGGGTTGGTGAAGAGCGTTTCCGTGTCGGCCAGCTCGACGATCCGCCCCAGGTGCATGACCGCGACGCGATCGCTGACGTGCCGCACCATGTGCAGATCGTGCGCGATGAACAGGATCGACAGGCGATAGGCGGCCTGCAGCTCCTCCAGAAGATTGATGATCTGCGCCTGGATGGAGACGTCGAGGGAGGAGACCGGCTCATCGGCCACGATGCAGACCGGCTCCAGCGCCAGGGCCCGGGCGATGCCGATGCGCTGCCGCTGTCCTCCGCTGAATTCGTGCGGATACTTGGCCATGGCCGATTCATCCAGTCCCACCTGCCGGAGCAGCTCGGCCACGCGGCGCCGGCGTTCGTCGCGTCCGGCGCGTCCCGGCGGGCCGATGCGATGGATCAGCAGCGGCTCTTCCAGAATGGTGCCGATCCGCATGCGGGGATTGAGGGACGAGTAGGGATCCTGGAAAATGACCTGCATCCGGCGGCGCATGGCGAATAATTCCCGGCGATTTGCCGTCAGCACATTGCGGCCTTCAAACCGGATCTCGCCCGCCGTCGGCTCCAGCAGCCGGAGAATCAGCCGTCCCAGCGTGGATTTGCCGCAGCCTGATTCGCCGACCAGCCCCAGCACCTCGCCGGGGAAGAGCTGCAGATTGACGTCATCGACGGCGTGCACCACGGCCGGACCTTTCGCGGCCCGCCGGCCGAAGAGGGGGCCGTCCACCGGAAAATGCTTGGTGACATGGACCACTTCCAGCAATGGCCCGTCGGATCGGTTCGAGGGCTGCAGGGAGCGCGGTGTACCGGCCGCCGGCAGCGTCATCGGGGTTTGGCCGCTCCGGCGCCCGCCGCCTGGGTCAGCGCCGCTTCCGCGACCCAGCAGCGGGCTGCATGGGCCGGCAGGAGCAATTTCAGCTCCGGCTCCTGGCTGGAGCATTGGGCGATGGCGACGGAACAACGGGGATGAAACGCGCAGCCGGACGGCAACTGGGACAACCTGGGCACCATGCCGGGAATCGCCGTCAGCCGTTGCCGGCGGTCGCGGGGCGCCCGCTGGGGCAATGATTGCAGCAAGCCTTGCGTATAGGGATGCAGCGGATTGGCGAATAATTTGGCGGTCGTGGTCTGCTCCACGATCCGGCCGGCGTACATCACTGCCACCTCGTCCGCCATCTCGGCGATGACGCCAAGATCGTGCGAGATGAGCACAAGCGACAGCCCCAGCTCCCGCTGAAGTTGCTTCAGCAGCGCCAGTATCTGCGCCTGGATCGTCACATCCAGCGCCGTGGTCGGCTCGTCGGCGAAGATAAGCGCGGGCCGGCAGGAGATCGCCATGGCGATCATCACCCGCTGGCGCAGGCCGCCGCTGAGCTGATGGGGGTAGGCGCGATACCGATCCTCCGGCGACGGGATGCCCACCTGGCGGAAGAGTTCGATCGTGCGGGCCCTGGCCTCGGCGCGGCTCATCCGCAGGTGATGGCGGAGCATTTCGGCCACCTGCTCGCCGGCGGTGAGGACGGGGTTGAGCGCCGTCATCGGTTCCTGGAAGATCATGGCGATGCGCCGCCCCCGCACGCGCTGCATCTCCCGCTCCGGCAGCGACAGCAATTCCTCACCCTGGAAGCGGATGGAGCCGCCGGAGATCCGTCCGGGAGGCGGGACGATCCGCATGACCGAGAGGGCCGTCATCGTCTTGCCGCAGCCCGACTCGCCGACCAGCCCCA
>CAZJRH010000325.1:0-3893 GCA_964548215.1 uncultured Nitrospirota bacterium | reverse complement strand
GGCGGCGCCTCGGAAGACGGCACGCTGTCACAGACCTATCAATTTTTCGGCTCGGACGCTTCGCCCAACGCCGTCTCCGGCGTCATGCTGGAGGGGCACTTCGTCACGACCATCGGCCTGTCGCAGGCCTGCCATCCCGTCGGGGAATCGATGGCGGTCACGCGGTCCAAGGGCAACGTGGTCATGGAGCTGGGCGGGCGGCCGGCCTACGAGGTGTTTGAAGAGCTGATCAAAGAACATGACCTGGAGCCGGATCAGATCGGCGCGCAACTGTTCGTCGGCCTGCCGGTGGATCCCGCGCACACGCGGCTGCAGCGAGGGGAATATCTGATCCGCAACATCGTCGGCGCCAACCCGCGCCAGGGCTCCATCGCCGTCGCCACCGAAGTGCAGGACGGGCAGGTGATGTCCTTCACGCTGCGGCAACCGGAGGAAACAAAGGCCGCGATGGAAGAGATGCTGCAGGAAATGGCGCAGATTCACCACGGCCGCACGCCCGCCTTCGGCCTCTATTTCGATTGCTGCGGGAGGGGCTCGTCGCTCTACGGCGAGTCCGGCACGGATCTCGCGTTGATCAAAAAACATCTGGGAGATATTCCGCTGCTCGGCTTCTTCACCTACGCCGAGATCGCCCCGCTGGGGCAGTTCACGCAACTGCACAACTACACGGGCGTGCTGGCCCTCGTCTCGCCGGCCGGCTAACCCGGGCCGTCCGCTACTTCTGAAACAGCCCCTTCAGAATCGATCCGACACCCTTGGACGGCTGTCCCGTCAGCAGCTCCACCTCGCCCTTGTCGAAAAACAACCCGCCGCAGCCGGCGCATTGATCGACCTTGACGCCGCCCAGTTCCACTTCGTGCAACTTGGCGCCGCATTTCGGGCAGACCATCCAGAACGGCTTGTCCTGGGCGCGCTGCGCAGTGACGGCCCGGTCGGCGTCCAGTTTTTTGCGCGCCTGTTCCATCAATTCCTTGTTCTTGCGATAAAAATATTCCTCTTCCTTGCTGTAGCCTTCCGGAGTGATCCGCTCGTCCGCCATTCGTCTCCCCTTTTTTTCTCTTTTTAAAAAATCTCCAGCAGGATGCTATTGTAACGAAATCGCATGCGCATGCCAATAGGTGAGTCGATAGCGGGCCCAGGCCGGGAGCGGTGAGCCGCGCCCGTATCCCGCCTGCCAGCAGGCGGGATAAATCGGCGAACCACTCGCCGGCCCAAAACTGAGAAAGTGATGTTTGACTCCGCCCCGCCGGTGGTGCAAAATTATCCTGTGACGCCTTCCTCCCCGCATTCCGCATCCCCGTCGAGACGCCGATGAGGCGCACCAAGATCATCTGCACCATCGGCCCCGCCTGCTGGAGCGCCCCGCAACTGCGCGCGCTCGTTGAGGCCGGCATGGACGTGGCGCGATTAAACTTCGCCCACGGCACGCATGAGGAGCACGCGCGAATCGTCGCTGATTTGCGCGCCGTCGCCAAACAACGGCAGCGGCCGATCGCCATTCTGCAGGATCTGGCCGGACCGAAACTGCGCACCGGGGCCATCGAGCCCGAACCGGCCCTCCTGCAGACCGGGGCCCGGCTGACGCTGACGCCGGAGCCGGTCATCGGCAACGCCGGGCGCATCAGCATCAACAACCCGGAGTTCTTGTCCGAACTGAAGCCCGGGCAGACGATCCTGCTCGCCGACGGAGCGATCACCCTCGTCGTGCGCGCCGTCTCTGGCCGTGAGCTGCACTGCGACGTCCTCAACGGCGGCTCCCTGTCCAGCCACGCGGGCGTGCATGCGCCCGGCGCGCGGCTGTCGCTGCCCTCAGTGACCAAAAAGGATGAAGCGGATCTGCGCGCCGGCCTGAAGCTCGGCGTCGATCTCATCGCGTTGTCGTTCGTCCGGCACGCCCGGGACCTGGAACCCGTCCGGTCGATCTGCGCCGAGCACGGCGTCGACACGCCGGTCATCGCGAAGATCGAGACATCCGAGGCGCTGGACGACCTGCCCGCCATCATTGAATCCGCCGACGGCATCATGGTGGCGCGCGGCGACCTCGGCGTGGAGCTGCCGTTGGAGCGCATTCCGCGGATTCAAAAACAATTGATCGCCGCCGCCAACCGGGCGGGCAAACCGGTGATCACGGCCACCCAGATGCTGCAGTCGATGGTCACCCAGCCGAGGCCGACGAGGGCCGAGGTTGCCGACGTGGCCACGGCCATTCTCGACGGCACCGACGCGGTGCTGCTGGCCAGCGAAACGGCGGCCGGCCGCTATCCGATCGAGGCGACGTCCCAGACCGCCAGAATCATCGATGAGACAGAGCGGGGGATGGACTACGGAGAGCGGTTCTGGCGCCGGCAATCGATCACCAAGCTGGATCTGCCGCATGCGATCAGCCACGCCGCCTGCATGATGGCCAACGACCTGGGCGCGGCCGCCATCCTCACGCCCACCTGGAGCGGCGGAACGGCCCGCCGGGTCTCCAGCTACCGGCCCAGCGCCCCGATCATCGCCGTCAGCCCCAACATTGCGACCGTGCGCCAGCTCATGCTCTGCTGGGGCGTCTACCCGACATTGGTCGAGGAATATGTCACCACCGATGAAATGATCGCCTGCGCCAAGGCGGCCGCCACGGCCAGCGGCCTGGCGCCCCGCGGATCGATGGTCATCATCACGGCGGGCGTCCCGGTGGGATCTGCGGGGGCAACGAACCTGATCAAGGCGGAGCAATTGTAATCAAGGGGAGCCTGCTCAGCCCTGCCTGCCGGCAGGCAGGTCCCCTTGATGATCCCCATCGCCGGATTATTCGCTCGCGCTGTCGGGCGCTCGCTTGAGTCAGGGGGAGATGCTCATCTCCCCCTAACGACCCCCATCGCCATACTCTTGGCACTCATGGCTCGCGCGTCGAACCGGCGCTCGGTTTATCGTTGCTTTCAGAATTCTTTCAGCAGTTCCTGTTTTTTCGCTTCGTAATCTTCGTCGGTGATCAGCCCGTCGTCGCGAAATTTTTTAAGCGTCCGCAGCTTCTCCTCGAGCGGTGACGGGACGGCCGGCGGTGGCGCTACCGCCTGCGGCGTGGTGGCGGCCTCCGGTTGAACCGCTTCGGCCGGCGGGGCCGGCACCGGCGCCGCCGCCAAACTCACGACCAGCCCCCGGCTCGATTTACCGAAGAACCGGCCCATCGCCGATGGGTTGCCACCGAGCAGCGACTGACCCGGTCCGGGAATGAGACGGTAATCGCCTTCGGGAAGCGACTGAAGCGGCTTTTCCCGGGCCGTCCGATGGGAAACCTGGGACTTGCCCGTCGCCCGCTCGCTCCAGGTGATGACGTAGTGATAATTTGCCAACATCACGACCAGTTGATCGTCCCGCACATAGACCCCGCCCGATGTCACGCGCGCGGACTCGCCCGTTTCCGGCGCATTGAGATAAAAAACCGCCAGCTCCCGCGGCCCGGCCTCGGCCAGCGCGCGCGACAGATGGCCGCCCAGCATGGCCGTCTCCTCATCCGTGAAGGCCCGGCGGGGCGTCCGGCTGAACAGCGCCGACAATAATCCCGAGTTCCACTGCACGGTAATCCCTGAGAGGATTTCCTTCAACCTGGCCGGCGGCAGCGTGGCCGGATGGCTGAAGACCGGTTCATCCTTGACGGCATCCAGCCGGACAAACGTTTCCACTTTGCCGGCCTCTCCCTCCTGATGAATGACGCGTCCGGTGGGCGCCGGGGTTGCGCAGCCCACACACCAGAGGACCGTCAGGGTGATGATTCCTCGAATAATGCGACTTCGTGACATTGAGCGTCTCCTGATTAGAGTTCCTTGAGCAACCTGGCCACCGCCTCTTTCAATCCCGGCAGACTCTTGGCGTTGTGGCGGATCGCGCCGAGGATTTTGTCCTGTCGGGAG
>CAZJRH010000324.1:0-3023 GCA_964548215.1 uncultured Nitrospirota bacterium | reverse complement strand
AGGTCGATCTGATCGCTCAAAACGCCAAGCAAACCGCTGCTTATTTGCAGGGAGTATTTCAATGACAATTCGAGAATTATTGCAAGATCAAGGTGGCCAGTTCTGGGGCGGGTTCCTTGGCGGGCTGAACCAGGGGATGCGCCAGAACCAGGAGTTACAACTTAAACGCGAGCACTTTGACCTGCAAAAGAAACAGCTCGACGCACAGATCAAGCTCAACGAAAACAAGCTGCGACGGGATATGCTTACCGACAAGGCTATTGAGGCGCAAGCTGCTGGTTTTGAAGAACCTGAAAAGGATGCGGTTTTCGATTGGACAAAAGGTGATAGTGTGCCGGGCGTAACCCCGCAGAATCGTCAACGGGCGAATGCAGCACGAATTGATCCAAAGGCTGCGGCGAAATCAGCGTTCGAGCCAACCGATGCTGAAGCGATGCAGCGTTATGGCCTGCAAGCGGCGATGCTTCGGGAGGCAATGAACCAGCAGCAGGCTCCTCAAGCAACGCAAGCCCCCACCGGCGCTCCTGGGCCGATGAGCCAAATCAACCCAGGCCAACCAGCGCCAGTGATGCCAGGGTATCTCCAGCCCGGACCTGGAGGCGCTCCGTCTCCTCAGGCTAATACTCGTCCTGGCCCACAAATCATTCCGCAGTTCGGTTCCAGGGGTCGTGTCACGCCCAAAGTGCTCCCTCCTGAACGTGAACCTCAAGGGGCTGATAGTGCCCGACGCAAAGAACTTGTGCGAATGTACGGCTTCGATGAAGGTGAACGACGCTATCAGATGAGCTTGCGCACAAGTGCTGAAAACCGTGGCGCTGGCGGCGAAGAAGGTAGGCTTGGGGTTCGCCAAACACCGGCTTATCTCCAGAGCAAAACCGATGTGGCCCAAGCTGAGGCCGCTGGCGGCCCAATCCCGGTTGGCCAGGCAAAGGAAGTTGGTTCATTGGAAGGAGCGCTGCGGCAACTAGAGATTGCCGAAAAGAACTTTTCCAAAGACTTTATCGGGCCTTTCATAGGTACAGGGATTGCGCAAACCGTAAGACGTAGAGCTGGCGACACACTTGGGGTGCCATTAGGGACCAAGGAGAGTGATTTCCGTGGCGCGTTGGCAAGGGCTGAGGAACAATTGATCCGTGCCTACGAGGGCCAGGTCATCAGCGATCCGATGTATAAACGTTTGAAAGAAATGATGCCCGACACTCAGACTCAGAACGAGCAAGTGTTTCGATCCGATATGTTGAGATTCAAAACAGAATTGCAAAAAGCTATGCGCACAAGCAAGGAGCTTATCAATACACCGAGGAGTGGAGTCGGCCAACTGGGCGCTGGCAGCGGTCAGGGTCAGGGCCGCCTCATCCCCCTAGGAGAACTCCCCTAAATGGCAAACTTTCAAGCGAAAATAGGTGAGACGGTGGTGGACTTGGCCACCGGGCAAAAGTTCAAGGTGGACGGTTCCGACATGGACCTTGACCCCGCCAAATACGGCAGGATTGCGGCGACGGCTACGGCTGACTTCGCCCCTGGTCCTGTGAACATGAAGGCCCAAACCGCCCCAATGGAAGCAGCGATGGCGGCCAAATTACCCGACCCACCCGAAGACTTGATCCCCCCAGACATCGCCAAACAGGGCCGACAGATGGCCGTCAAGGACGCTAACCAGACCAGCCGGATGCTGGCAAAAGATGTGGTGGCTCCGCTGGCGCAAACTGCGCTCACCGTTGGCATGGGCGGACTTAATATACCTTTGCAAATGGCTGGCGGGGCTGGGCTGGAATACGGAATGCAAAAGGCTGGCATCAACCCTGAGAGCAAGGCGCAAGTTGGCGCTGCCGCTGCTGGCCCTGTGTTAGGAATGTTACCAAGGCTTGGAGGAGGTATAGCACGAGCAACCGCTAACCTCACCGGCAAGGGCCAAAAGGCCGGGGAGCAAGCGATTGCTGGGCGGCTTGGTGTGCCTGGCGAAGCGATTGAACGCGCCCGCCATAACCCTTCAGGACCAGCTTACGGTGCCGTGCGCAGCAACCCCCAATGGGTCCACACCCAGCCCGCGCTGGATGCCGTGGACGCCGCCATTGCGAGGGAAACGGCGCTTGGTTCTCAGGCCGACGCCAGGGTGTTAGACCGATTAAATGGAATCCGCCGTGATCTCGCCGTGCCTCCGGGGGAGGTTGGCGTGACATCGGCTGAAAATCTGACCAATCGAGCGCAGCGGTTGAGCCGTGAAGCTAACGATGCCTTCAGGGGAACCAACCCTAACACTGGGTTGGGCACGTCTCTTCGTGAGGCCGCCAATGAGTTCAAGGCCGCCGTGCCAGGGCTGCGCGAAGCTGACGCCATCCACACGCGCCAAGGTGCCGTTAAGGAAATATTTGACGCCACCCGCAAGGGCAAAAAGGTGGAAGCAATCGACAAGCTGCTAAGCGATGCCAAAAAGGGTCCGCGTGTCAGAAGCGCTTTTAACGATGATGAGCTAAGGGATGTTCGGCTGATCGCTTCACGCATGATGGGATCGCCTGGAGCCGACGTTGGCGTGATGAAGACGTTGGCCGACACGGGCGTCAGGTCATTCTTGGCTGACCCCAACGGCCTCACCGTGTTTCGCCACGCCTTCGGCCCCAACTTTGAGCGGCTGAACCCTGAACGGCTGGCCGGTATGATGACTTTCATACGGGGCTGGGAAGCGCAAAAGAATCGAGAGGACAAATAACTTGGAAACTATCACCTATGGTTTAATCGGCGCGGAAGACCTGAAGCGGGGACGTTCGACCTTTGAGACCACCCTCGGAGACGGGCGTGTGGTCGCGTTGAGCGAAGCGAATCTGGACTCCTTCGATAAGCTGTTGTCCGAGGAAAATACCGTAACCAACGCCACATCCACAGTGCTAACATTGCGTCACACCGTTAGCGATGGTAGCACCCCCGCTGCCGGAATCGGAACGGCTCTGATATTTCAAACTGAATCCATCGACGAAAACCCCTCTGATGCAATGTCTTTAGAGGTTGCGAACGATGACGTTGCCGCG
>CAZJRH010000323.1:0-5548 GCA_964548215.1 uncultured Nitrospirota bacterium | reverse complement strand
ATGTTCATGACATCGGGAAAAATCTGGTCGAGATTATCCTTGGCAACAACGGCTACCGGATCGTCAACCTCGGCATCAAGGTGCCGCCGGAAACGTTGATCGAGGCCTTCCGCCGGGAACAGCCCGACGCCATCGGCCTGTCGGGCCTCCTGGTCAAATCGGCCCAGCAGATGGTCATCACCGCGCAGGATTTGAAAAACGCGGGGATCGACATCCCCATCCTGGTCGGCGGCGCGGCGCTCACCAAAAAATTCACCGACACGAAAATCGCGGCGGAGTACGGCGGCACGGTCCTTTATGCCAAGGACGCCATGCAAGGGCTCGATCTGGCGAACCAACTGACCGATGTCGAGCAGCGCGAGCGGCTGATCGCCAAAATCCGGCAAGAGCAACGGTCGTACGTTCAGGGCGGGCCGTCTGTCGCGCCGGTGGCCCGGCCGGCATCTGTCATCCAGCGATCGGCCGTCAGCCGCACCGCTCCCCTGCCCAAACCGCCCGACTATAAATCTCACCAGCTCAACAACGTTCCCGTGGGGACGATTTTCCCCTACATCAACCGGGTCATGCTCTACGGCAAACATCTGGGGTTCAAAGGCGGCTTTGACCGGGCGCTGGCGGCCAAGGATGAGAAGGCGGTGAAGCTCTACGAGCAGGTCGAAGCGGTGAAGGAAGAGTTGAAGGCCAAGCGGGCGCTCTCGGCCCAGGCGCTCTATCAATTCTTCCCCTGCCAGTCGGAGGGCGACACGCTACTGATCCACGACCCCGACCGGCCGGGCACGGTGATCGAGCGTTTCACCTTTCCGCGTCAGCCCGGCGGCGAACGGCTCTGTCTGGCCGATTATGTCCGCGACGTCGAGTCAAAAGAGTTGGACTCGGTCGCGCTCTTCGTCGTCACCTGCGGCCGGGGCGTTCGGGAGTTGGCCAATCAATGGAAAGAAGCGGGCGAATACGTCAAATCCCATACGGTCCAGGCAATCGCCCTCGAGGCGGCCGAGGGACTGGCCGAGTGGATTCATCAGCGGATCAGGACTGAATGGTCCATCCCCGACCCAAGCGAACTGACGATCCCCGATTTATTGAAGAAGAAATATCGTGGCGTGCGGGTCAGCTTCGGCTATCCCGCCTGCCCGGATATGACCGACCAGCAGAAACTCTTCCGGCTGTTGGACGCGACGGCCAAGATCGGCGTGGAGCTGACCGAGGGCGACATGATGGACCCAGAAGCGTCGGTGTCGGCCCTGGTGTTTCACCATCCAGAGGGGAAATATTTCCGGGCGGATGGTGGGAACGACCCCAATTACTGATGAAAACAGTAGCTAGATTTCGGGAAGGTTATGAGGCGCATATAGCCAAAGGCCTGCTTGAGTTGCATGGGATTCCTGCCACGGTCATTGATGAGCACATTGTTGCGATGAACTGGCTCTACTCGTTGGCCGTCGGTGGCGTGAAGCTGCAGGTCGAGGATGAACATGCCGACAAAGCGAGAGAAATTCTTGAAAAGGATTATTCAGCCGATCTGGAGCAGGTCCATGAGTCAGAGTTTTCACCAACGCCAAAGGATACTTGTCAAAAATGTCATTCTGATTCCGTATCCCCAAATCGGTACTCATTGTGGTGGCTCTTTCCATCTTTAGCCTTTACGATGCCGATTTTCTTCCGCCGGAAAAACTATCGCTGCAACGCATGCGGTCATCGGTGGTAGCTGTCCCCATTTGATAAATCTTGACGTCCTCATCGTCGGCGCGGGGCCGACGGGGCTGATGCTGGCCAATCAGCTCGCCCACCGCGGCGTCCGGCCGGTGATAAAAATCAGGACAGATCTATTTTCCCGCTTGAAAATAGGACAGATTTATTTTTCAGTCAACAGGGCTGGGTCCGACGAAAAATAAATCTGTCCTATTTTTACCCTCTTGACTTGCCCGGCCCGCTTTTGCACACTACCGCATGACCCGCTCACCCCGCCTCGTTCTGACCGACCGGCCGCATCACGTTATCCAGCGCGGCCATAACCGCCAGACTGTCTTCCAATCGCCCGGCGACTTTCAGGCCTATCTTGCCAACCTCGTGGAATGGAAACGCACGCTCGGATGCCGTGTCTACGCCTATTGCCTCATGCCCAACCACGTCCACTTAGTCATCGACCCGGGCTCAAAGCCGGAGAACCTGGCGCTCTTGATGAAGCGAGTCGCGGGACGATATACCCGCCGGATCAACCGCCAAACAAATCGAACCGGAACATTATGGGAGAGCCGATATAAATCAAGCCCGATTGAAACCGACACCTACCTTCTCGCCTGCTGCCGGTACGTCGAACTTAACCCAGTCAGAGCCAATCTGGTTAATAATCCAGAGAATTATCCCTGGTCCAGTTATCGCGCACGCGTGGGGCTGGATGCTCTTCCCTGGCTTGATGAAGATCCCTGTTATACCGGGCTAGGGCTGACTCCCGCCGAACGGCGTTCCCGCTACGCACAATGGGTCGCTGACGCCATTCCCGCCGGGGAATGGATGGCGATCCGTCAGGCGATCCAGCGTGAGCGCCTCACGGGTGGCAAGGATTTTGTGACTGCCGTCGCCGTACAAACGGGCCGACAACTCGAATCTCGTGGACAGGGCCGACCGAAGAAAAATAGGACAGATTTATTTTCTTCGCACAGGCCGGCCGTGGGTAGCTGAAAATAAATCTGTCCTATTTTTACCGACGGCCATATCGGTCTGGCCGGGACGCAGTCCGATGGAGCGGCGATCACGCGCTACCTGGCCGAGCGTATAGGCCTTTCGGGGTAATCTTCGAGGCGGGGCTAGAGAATTTCTTTGAGCCGTTCGGCGGGACGGGCGAGGATGGCCCGGTCGGCCTTCTTGAGCAACTTCCCCGTAAGCTCTTTCACGCGAGGATAAATAGGGACACGTCCCATTTTTTTCAATATCACAATCGACGCGCCTTAGGAAAATAGGACGTGTCCCTATTTATTCCCTGCCAGTGACGCCATGCCGAAAATAGGGTATCCTTACCAACCAGCGGGATACCCCATGACGGGATCGGATGCGGCGAGAATAGGGAACCTGATCGTGCGGGCCGGCTGGGCGCCCCTCACCGTTTTTATTACGCACCTGGTCGTTTCCTACGGTCTGGACGGCTACACGCTCTTCCCGTCCATCGACATTCCGATACACTTCCTGGGCGGCTTTGCCATGGCCTACTTTCTCTCCCGTTGCTTCGCGGCGCTGCCTGATCGACTCATTGCCCGGGACGTCAGAAAGTTGACGGAGTTCGTGGTGGTGGCCAGCCTCACCACCACCGTCACCATTTTCTGGGAATTTGCCGAGTTTACCTCCGACGCCCTGCTCGGAACGCATACCCAGCAAGGCCTGGGCGATACGATGCTGGATATGGCACTGGGAATGCTCGGCGGCGTCTGCTTTCTCCTGATGGCCCTGCGACAGGGCAGCGTGGGCGAGGTAATTAAATAGGGACACGTCCCATTTATTGAAATTCGGACGTGTCCCTATTTTAGGACGTAGTTCCCGGACCCTGGCTACTGGACCCTGGTCCCTTCTTTAAAGAATTTTCTTGAGCTTCTCGGCGGGACGGGCCAGGATGGCCCTGTTGCCCTCTTCGACAATGGACTGCTGCGTCACCTACGATTTCGCGCCTAAATACCGTCGCGCCTCTTGCAGGAACGCGCGGGCTTGCTCCAGCATGCGCGAGACATCATCCGCCGTCACTACTGTATCCACCCCATAGTCGCTTTGAATCCGCTTATCGAACGCATCGAGCAACCACTGATGATATTTTGCGTCAAGCAATCCCTTCTTGACGAAGTGCTCCCCGAACGCGCCATGCACACCCCCATGCTTCCGAAACTTCAGCCCTTGTTCACTGAGTAACGCTTCGGCAGTGTAAAACATCGCATAGTAGGCTCTCCCAGCCGCGGAGTCGGCATCCCGCTCCCGCATCAAGATTTCCGCGGCGCGGATGGCCCGTTCGGCCTTCTTGAATAACTTCCCCGTGAGCTCTTTCACGCGAGGATGGCCTCTTCGCTCGCGTTTTCCAGGAATGGGGTATCACGGCTCAACCAGTCCTGCTCCGATACAAAAACCCGGCTGATGCTGACGCCGTGCTTTAGTGACAGCGTTGAGATCAAGTGACCGGTGCGGTCGACTTCAGCACCATATTGGCCGACCTGCCGCAGGACGATTAAGACATCAACATCAGATTCCGCGTCCTGCTCGCCTCTGGCGTATGACCCATACAGGTAGACACCCTTGAGCTGATCCCGATAGAGCTGACTAAGCCCGGCCTTGAGCTCCGCCATTAATGCTCGAATCGTCTCACTCATGGTATGACTCTCCTGCCTGCAAGTATAGTGGACTGACGCACAAATCTCAAGAAATGATCTGGTGGAAACTAAAGAGGGTACGTTCGGCGGGCCTACAAGATTTCCTTGAGCTTCTCAGCGGGGCGGGCGAAGATTGCCTGATTGCCCTTTTCCACGGTGGGCCGCTGGATCGAATCCAGGTGCTGTGCCACCAACCCAGTAGTAAAGATTATTCGACCCGTACGCGGAACCGCAACGTGAAGTTCGTGCCGGCCGTGAAGCTGCCCTGGGGAGTGATCCGGATATGAGTGACAGACGGATCGACCCCGTCGCCGTTCGGGACGGGCACATAGACATAGGTCGTTCCGCCGTCATTGGAAAAACTGAGATCGTCGGTCGCGCTGGCCAGCGAGGTAAACGTATAGGTCAGACCGCTGGCGGGGGCCCCGTCGATGAATGCCACCGGTCCCGACCCGGGGGCGCCCAGATCCCCCACGAACAGATCGGTATTAGCTGGAACAGCATCGGTGACGGAGACGCTATTATTATCGGCTGTGCCGCCGATATTGGCCACGGCGAGCGCGTATTCGGCGATGGCGCCGGGGATGAATTTTTGGTTGGTCGTTCCGTTCAACGGGTCAGAGATGACTGAGACGGTTTTCGAGACCGTCATGCCGGGGGGGACAACCGTAACCGTGTTCGGCGGACAATTGTTGTTCGTCTCGTCGATTTCGGCCAGCACTGTTGACGGATCCGCCGCGCAAGCACCGCCGCTCCTGGGATTATCCAGCGTACCGGTCGCGGTCGGCGTGACCGTGACCACGATGCTGAAGGAGCCACCCGATGGAATCGTCACGACGCCGCTCGCGGTGCAGGTGAGCGTGTTGGTGGCAATGACGCAGTTGATCGTCCCGGTCGTGCCGCCAGCGTTTGTCGCCGTGGCCGGGGCGGAATAGGTCGCTCCGGTGCTAGGCAGGTCATCCGTCAGGGTCACCTGCCCGTCTGCAAATAAGGCCCCACCCGCGGCGGCGTCATTGGTAACGGTGAGTGTCCAGTCGAATGTGCCGCCCAACGTGACCGTACCGCTAACGCTGTCGGTTTTGTCAACTGTCAAATCCGGCGCCAACGGGACCGTTACACTGTCCGTGGGCGAGGTTACGCCGCTGATGGTCGCCGAGGCGATGTTGGTGACCAGTTTGGCCGTCACATCCGCCGCGAGCACCGTATAG
>CAZJRH010000322.1:0-1883 GCA_964548215.1 uncultured Nitrospirota bacterium | reverse complement strand
GCGGAACAGCCTCCGGATTCGCGCAGCGCCGAGGCCGGCGAACATCTCGATGAACGACGAGGCCGACTGACTGTAGAAGTTGGCTCCGGACTCGTGGGCGACGGCCTTGGCGAGCAACGTCTTGCCGGTGCCCGGGGCTCCGACGATCAGCACACCCTTCGGAATCCGGCCGCCCAGCTTCTGAAATTTCGGGGGGTCCTTCAAAAAGTCGATGATTTCGGAGACTTCCTGCTTGGCCTCATCGACGCCCGCCACGTCGGCGAAGGTGATCTTCTTGCGGTCTTCGGAGAGCAGCCGCGCCCGGCTCTTGCCGAACGACAGCGCGCGGCTGCCGCCCACCTGCATCTGGCGCATGAAAATGATCCAAATGGCGATGAGGAGAAGGAACGGACCCCACGTATAGAGGAACGCCAGATACCAGGGATTGCTGTCCGGCGGCTTGACGATGATGCGCACGCCGTTCTGCCGCATGACCTCGACCAGATTCGGATAATCGGCGGCATAGGTCATGAACTGGACGCCGTCCTTCATGATCCCTTCGATCTGGTGCTCCTTGATCGTGACCTCGCTGACTTCGCCCCGCTCCACCTTGCTCATGAACTCGCTGAAGACGAACTCGTTGCGCGGCGGCGCGGTGGGGAAATTGAGCAGATTGATGAAGATGACCGTGACAATGCCGAGGACGAGCCAGAGGGACAGCGTTTTCATCCACTTTTGATTCATGTTAGAAGGACCCGGGGTTCAGCGTTTTAAGCAGCGTGGGCACTGAATTCAATATAGCACAGCTTCATCATCTTCCGCCACATCACGGCCTGCGGATGCCTGCCGTCGCCGCACATCCCCCCATCACCCCCTAATGATGGGTGGCCCCAGGAGCGCCCTATTCGTCCTGCTCAATCTGGAGCTGATCCAGCACGGCCAGATAGGGTAAATTGCGGTAATTGTTCTCATAATCAAGCCCGAACCCCACCACATATTTGTTGGGAATCGTGAAGCCGGTGTAGTCGATCTTCACGTCTACTTTTCGCCGAGACGGTTTATCCAGCATGGCGCAGACTTTCAGGGAGCTGGGCTTCTGTTTCTGCAGCCGGCTCTTCAGGAATTTCACCGTCATGCCCGAATCGATGATGTCCTCCACCAGCAGGACGTCCCGATCCTTGATGTCCACCGTCAGATCGGAGACCATCTTGACCTGGTCGCCGGCCTTGGCGCTCGATCCGCGGCTGGTGACCAGCAGGAAATCGACCGTCAGCGGAATGGAAATCGCCCGCGCCAGATCGGCATAAAACGCGAACGCGCCCTTGAGCACGCCGACCAGGACCAAATCCTTGCGCACATAATCCTGGGAAATTTGGTGCCCCAACTTTTCAATACGCCGCTGCAGCACCACCTGATTGATAACCGGTTTGCCAAAAATCCGTTGTTGACCCGCCTGCTCCATGATGTCCCCGTTACCCCCCGTTGTGGTTCGCCGCCGGCGCGGCCGGCACCCCTGCCGTCGTCGCCAAGCGCCGCGTGAATCGAATCTGCGCCCGATCGAATTCCACCGCAACACCCCCCCGCACGCCAAGACTCCCCGTCGCGCCGTCCCGCATGCGGCGCAACATTTCTTCAATGGCCGACGCCGCGCCGGCCGGCGCGACCTCGGAACGGCGCGTCCCGATCCGGCCGGCCCCGGCCGCCAGCACCCGCAACGCGCGGTGCAGCCACCAGCGCTGCACAGCCGGCGGCTGGCGCACAAAGGCCGTGCGATCGAAGAGCAGCCGGTCCGGCGCCGCGGCGATCAGCCCCTCCCGCCAGATCCCGGCCAGCAATTCCTCCACCACGTGCCGTTCCTCGGCCATCAGCATGGCGGTAGTGGCCAGCGCCGTCACGATCGACGG
>CAZJRH010000321.1:0-4565 GCA_964548215.1 uncultured Nitrospirota bacterium | reverse complement strand
TTGATGATCTCTCCCCCGATGAGAAGACGCAATTGTCGGAAATCGTCCTGACGGTCACGGAGGCGCCCGACGAGCGGACCGCAATCGCCCGCCAGGCGATCCGGACCATCCTGCGACGCCACGGTGCGCTGCCGGAAGCGAGCCGGCGTGAACTTGAAGCCCGCTTCCTGAAGATCGGCCAGGGACCGCGCCTCTTCTGGCTCGACGCGCGGCAGGCCGTCGCGGACGGGCGGCCGGTGAAAAGCGCCGTCCGCCTGCAATGGGAGGCGGAGCTGCTGGGCGACGGCTGGCTGACGATGGCGCAGCAGCGCCGTTACGACGACTTCATGGACAAGCTGTCGCGCGGCGAGCCGATCGAATCGACGCACGGCATGGACGTTATCGTCGATGAGGCCATCGCGAGGACGATCCTCGACAGCCTGGGTCCCGCCGAGCTGCAGGCGACGGTGGCCTCGCTGCTGACCCCGCCCTGACCGCCGTGACAAGGGATTGACAGCAAACCGCTCCATGTGTTACCAACTCCGCGTGTTGACGTCTATGGCGCATACTCGTCGGGCCCGCGTGTTTCTCGTCTGCCTGGGACTCGTCTACCTTACCTGGTCGGCGCTGGCCATGAACATGATGGCCCAGCAGGTGACGGGCCACAATCACCATGGTTCGCACGCCGCGCAGCATTCCACCGCCGCCTGCCAGTTGCTCTGCACGGCGACGGCGTTCATCCACACCACGGATCAGCCGCTTCAACAGGCGGCCCGGCTCACGCCGAGTAATCCGCCCGCCGCGAACGACGACGCTGTCCACAGTCTCAGCGTTTATACTCTGTACGCCCGCCCTCCCCCGATTCTCCTCTCATAGTCACGTCTAGCTGTACGGCCTGAATGGCGCTGCCGGGGACGGGTGTCTCCGTCAAGTGCCGCGGGCGTCGCTCCTGAACGGCCGCCCGATTCATTCACAAAAGGAGTCTTCATGCATCGCTATCGCTTCATTTTCATCATTCTTGCCTTCACCGGCGCATGGATGGCGGCCGCGTCGCCGACGCAGGCCAGTTGCGGATCGGCCAACTGCTTTCTGGTCACCGGCACGCAGGAGAAGGTCAATGTGCCCGGCCAATTGACCATCGATCTCTCCTACCGCTATATCCCGATGGATGTCTTTCATCGAGGCGCCGGCAAGACTGACGAAATCCTCACACCCGGCATCGATTTTGACAACGGGGTGATCCTTCCCGACCACCATCGCGAGTTCCGAACGATCAATGAACTGCTCCAACTCGACGCCAGCTACGGCGTCACGGAGCGGCTCACCCTTCAGCTCACCCTGCCCGTGATCAATGACCGGCTGCACGAGCACGACGTCGAGGTCGGCGCACCGGCTGAGGAATTCACCAATAGCGACGGCACGAGCGGCCTCGGCGACGTCCGCCTGCTCGCCAAATATGCGCTGGTTGTTTCCACCAGGCATCTCCTGGTGATCGGCGGTGGCATCAAGACGCCCTCGGGCGAATACAAACTGCGCAACCACGAGGGAGAAATCAACGAGCCGACGCTGATGCCGGGCACGGGATCGTGGGATGGGCTCTTCTCGTTGTTTTACGATTACCAGATTCTCCCGCACCGGCTCGACGCCTTTGTGTCGGGCAGCTACCAGCTCACGACGGAGAACGAGTTGGACTATGAGTTCGCGGATCAGGTGCTGCTCAGCGCCGGCATGAATTACCTCCTGACACAATTGGAGGGCGGCCGCTCGGTCACCGCCAGCCTCCAGGTCAACAGCCGTCTGACCGTCTTCCCCACACACGATCAATATCGGGGGATGAATGTTCCCAGCACCGGCGGCGCCTGGGTTTATCTGACACCCGGCGTGCGCGTGCAGGCGAATAACAATCTCGGGTTCTACACCTTCTTTCAGTTGCCGCTCTATCAATACGTCAATGAGGTCAATCTCGTGCCGCGGTACGGGCTGGTCGTGGGTGCTACCTATGGATTCTAGCAGCGGACGCCACTGATGGGCGGAAGGCGATCGTCCAAAATGACGATAGTCGCCGGCGGGCTGGCGCTGGCATGCCTAACCGGCATGGGGGCCCGCCCGCCCGTCATCGGCGTGCCGGCGCCGCCGTTCGAGACGACCGATGTTGAGGGCCAGCCCGTCAAGCTGACCGACTATCGGGGCAAGATCGTGCTGCTGAATTTCTGGGCCACCTGGTGCGAACCGTGCAAAAAGGAGATGCCGGAGATGCAGGCGGCCTATGAAAAACTTCGGGATCAGGGCTTCATCATTCTGGCCATTAATTTCGGCGAGAAACCGGACCCGGCCGGAGACTTTGCGCATCACGGCAATCTCACCTTTCCGATCCTGTTGGATCGAAACGTGAAGGTGGCCGCCAGTTACGGCGTGGTCAACCTGCCGGTGAGTTTTTTCATCGACGCCGACGGCATCATCCGGGAGCGGGTCTTCGGCGGCACGCTGACGGCCGAGGGGATTGAACGAACCGTGGCGGACATTCGCGCCAGGCATCCCCAGGCGCCCGCCGCGCCCGTTCAGTAAGCCCGTTTATTCGTAGAAGTTGCGCCGCCAGGCCAGCGGCTTGAGCCGGGTCAGCTCTTCCGGCCTGAGGAGTTTGCCGTCCGAGACCCGGACGTTGTCCTCCGCGTGCGCGACCGTGCGCATGCCGGGAATCACGCTGGAGACCGCGGGATGGCTGAGGCAGAACTTCAGCGCCGCCTGCGCCATGGTGGTGATGTCATCCCGAAGCAGAAACTCAAACCCCTTGACCCGCTCGCAGACCTGGCCAAGCCGATCCTCGCGAAAATAGCCGGCGCGAAAATCGTCCTTGTGGAACGTCGTGTCGGGCCGGAAAGTTCCCGTCAGGCTCCCCTCGTCGAACGGCACCCGCACGATCACGCCGACCCGCTGCTGCTGGCAGACCGGGAAGAGTTTCTCCGCCGGCGCCTGCTCAAACAGGTTATAGATCACCTGAATGGTGTCGACCAGCCCCGAATGGATCAGCTTCAGACAATTCTCCGGGTCGTAATCGTTGATCGACACGCCGAAGAAGCGGATTTTCCCCTGCTGCTTGAGCGCGGCGACGGCGTCCTGCCACTCGGCCGCGTCGGCCCAGTCGTCGTGCCATACATGCAGTTGCTGGATGTCGATGCAGTCGGTCTGCAGATTCGCCAGGCTCCGCTCCGTGCAGGCGATGATCCAGTCGGCGGGAAAGGTCTCCTGAATCGGCCCGGGGCGCGCCGGCCATTGGTGATTTTTCGGCGGGATTTTGGTCGCCACGACGGCGCGCTTGCCGGTCTGGGCAAAAGCCTTGGCGATGAGCCGCTCGCTGTGACCATCGCCGTAAACGTAGGCCGTGTCGAAGAAATTGATGCCCAGCTCCTGCGCCCGCGCCAGCGCCCGCAGCGATTCCTCGTCATCCGTCGGCCCCCACCAGCTCCGGCCGATGCCCCAACCGCCATACCCGATTTCCGACACGCGCAGCCCCGTACAGCCTAATGATCTGAAAAACATTCCCGTCCCCCCGTTTGAGCGCCCCCACGATAGCAGAGGCAATCCGCACATGCAACCCGCGCGGACGACGCGCGCAACCGCCGGGCTTTCTTTTTCGGTTCAATTTTATTACCATATCCCCGTGCGTTGCCGCCCGGCCGATCAACCGGGATTCACACCGCCGCATGCAAAGGAGCACCGATATGGATCTACGTATTGATTGCCGAAACGTCTCCATGGTTCCCCGATGGCGCACCAGCGTCGCGCACCACCTCGGCAAATTGATCAACAACGCCCATGACGTCACCCACGCGCGCGTGACGTTGGAAAAAGACCGGCACCACAAGAAAGGCCCCGTCGCCACGGTGACGATGGTGCTCTCCGTGCCCGGCGCCACCATTACGGCCCACAAGACGGAGAAAACGTTCGAGCAGGCAATCAAGGCGGCCGCGATGGCGGCCGGGCGCGAATTGAAGGCCCATCGCGACAAACTCAAATCGACCGAGATCCGGGCCCCGATCGAGTTGCCCGATTAATCACGGCCGCGCCCCGTCGGGGCCGGCACACTGTCAACAAGGAGGCAGACACATGCAACGGAAACATACGATGATGGTACTACTGGCGGCGCTCATCCTCACAGGCCTGACCGCATGCTACAACAAGCCGTCGGACGCGCCCCCGGCGTCGCAGAGCGCCGCGCCGGCCGCCGGCGGTCATGAAGGTATGGCCATGCCCTCCGCCGGAGGCGAGACGTTATCGGCCGCCGCCGATTCCAAGGCGGCCAGCCCCGTCACCGAAGGCAACGGTCATTACGGGCAGGGCCACTATGACGTCGCGGCCGGCTGGTATGAGGACGCCCTGAAGGCGGATCCGAACTCCGCCGAAGCCCATTACAATCTGGGGCTGGCGCTGGACAAGATGGGCCGTCATGAAGAGGCCGCCGTCCATTTTGAAGAAGCCAAGCGGCTGGGGGGCAACAATCCCGCGATCGCGAATTCGGAGATTTTGAAGAAGCACGTCGGCATGTAACGGCCGCGCCGGCTCCCCACTTGACGACACGGGTCCGACGG
>CAZJRH010000320.1:0-1763 GCA_964548215.1 uncultured Nitrospirota bacterium | reverse complement strand
TCTGCCCATCGTTATCGTGACGACACGCGAAGCGCTACGGTCAATTCCTCAGCATATTCGCGAGGGCGCCTATGCCTGCGGTGCATCGCAGTGGCAGGTGGTCAGCCAGCACTTGGTACCGTACGGCATGCCGGGGATTCTGACCGGCGTGATTATTGGGCTGTCGCGCGCGATCGGCGAAACGGCGCCGATCATCACGATCGGCGCGCTGACCTTCATCGCGTTCCTTCCGCCCATTCCCGGCACCGGTGAGCCTGCAGCGGGCCTGTTCGACTGGCTCACTTCGCCTTTCACAGTGATGCCGATTCAGATCTTCAACTGGACGTCCAGGCCCGACCCTGCGTTTCAGCAGAACGCCGCCGCGGCCAGCTTCGTCCTATTGCTCATGACGCTCGGCATGAACGCCTTTGCAATCTGGTTGCGCTACCACTTGCGCAAAAACATCAAGTGGTGAGTCAGTCTCAGTAGCCCACCCTCACACAACCCACCCTCCTTTGCCATCGTATCGACGATCACGCTGCCCGACAAACCGCCTGCGCTCAAGGCCGAGTCGAAGAATCTCGATTTCTACTACGCGGACTTCAAAGCCTTGCGCGGCGTTTCGATGCCCGTCTATGAGAACAAGGTCACCGCATTGATTGGGCCCAGCGGTTGCGGCAAGTCAACCTACCTGCGGTGTTTCAACCGCATGCACGATCTTTACCCAGGGAATCGGTACGAAGGCAGCATTCACCTGCATCCCGACGAAGTGGATGTTCTGCACAAGAGCGTTGACCCCATCGAAGTCCGCATGCGCATCTCGATGGTTTTTCAGAAACCCAATCCGTTTCCGAAGTCGATTTTCGAGAACGTGGCGTATGGCCTGAGGGTACGTGGAGAGAAGTCGCGCAGCTACATGGTGGATAAAGTCGAGGCAGCACTCAAAGGTGCCGCCCTGTGGAACGAAGTGAAGGACCGGCTTGAAGAAGTTGCCGTGAATCTTTCCGGCGGTCAGCAGCAGCGGCTGTGCATTGCGCGTGCACTGGCCACCGACCCCGAAATTATCTTGTTCGACGAGCCGACCTCTGCGCTCGATCCGATCGCCACGGGCAGCATTGAGGAGTTGATCGGTGAGATCAAGCACAAGGTTTCAGTGTTGATCGTCACGCACAACATGCAACAGGCGGCGCGCGTCTCCGACTACACAGCGTATATGTATATTGGTGAACTTGTCGAATTCGGGGAAACCAAAGACATTTTCATGAAGCCAAAACGCAAAGAGACCGAGGACTACATCACGGGTCGATTTGGCTGACAGGGGAGATTCCAAGATGACCGACAAGCACCTTTCTACGCAGTTCGACGCTGAACTGAGCGCCATCTCGACCCGTGTTCTCGAAATGGGTGGACTGGTGGAGTCGCAAGTCAGCCGAAGTGTCTACGCCTTGACCCAGTTCAATGCTGAGATTGCCGCCGAAGTCATGTTCACCGAAGCACGTGTGAACGCGATGGAAATCGAAATCGACCGCGATCTGTCAAGCATCATCGCAAGGCGTCAACCCACCGCGCGCGACCTGCGGCTGCTGATCGCAATTTCCAAGACGATCGCGAACCTCGAGCGCGTCGGCGATGAAGCCGCGCGCATTGCCCGCATCGTGCAGCGCCTGGTCAACACGGGCGTTTCTACCCGCCTGCGACTCCCGCTCAATGATTTGGCGTACGAGTCGGAACTCGCTGTGGCGCAACTTCGCAAGGCGTTGGATGCGTTCGCGCGGTTGGACATT
>CAZJRH010000319.1:0-7435 GCA_964548215.1 uncultured Nitrospirota bacterium | reverse complement strand
CGCGGGCACGGCGGTGCGCACGGGAGGCATCAGCGCGCCCCGCTGCCCAAGACCGCGGTCTTGGCCGTTTCGGCCAGAATCAGCAGGTCGAGGCCCAGAGAAAAATTCTTGATGTAGTAGAGGTCATAGTGCATTTTTTCCACCGCGTCCTCGATCGAGGCCCCGTACCGGTACTTGACCTGGGCCCAGCCCGTGATGCCGGGTTTCACGCTGTGCCGGAGATTGTAGTAGGGCACTTTCTCGGCCAGCATGGCCACGAATTCCGGCCGCTCGGGCCGAGGCCCGACGAAACTCATTTCGCCCCGCAGCACGTTGAACATCTGCGGCAGCTCGTCCAACCGGAGTTTTCGCAGGATGCGGCCGACGCGCGTCGTGCGCGGGTCGCTGGTCACCGCCCAGACCGGGCCGCCCTCCTCCGCGTCGATGTGCATGGAGCGCAACTTCAGCAGCGTGAAGAGGCGCTGCCGCTTCCCGACCCGCCGCTGGCGGTAAAACACGGGCCCCTTGGAGTCCAGTTTGATGAGTGCGGCGAGCGCGAGGATGACCGGCGTCGCGACGGCCAATCCGATGGTGGCGCAGGTGATGTCGATGACCCGCTTGACGATGATCGCCAAGCGCTGACGGGAAAACCCGTCCGAAAAAATGAGCCACCCCGGATTCAGCCCCTCCAGGACGATTTTGCCGGTCAGCCGTTCGTAGAACGAGAGGCCGTCGAGCACTTCGATGCCGCGGACCTTGCAGGCCAACAGCGGTTCCAGCGGCAATGTGCCGCGGCGTTCGGGCAGCGCGATGATCACTTTTTTGACGTGGTGCAATTGCACGATGGCCGGAATCTGGTCGGGCGTTCCGATGACCTTGGGATTGACCACGGGCGCGCCGATTCGCGCGGGATCCTGGTCGATGAAGCCGATGACCTCGAAGCCCGGATCATGATGCGCCAGGAGATGGCGGCCGACCAGCTTGGCCAAGTGGCCGGAGCCCACGATCAGCACCTTTTCCCGGAACTCTTCGCGGCGCAGCCAGCCCGCCAGCCCCAACCGCCCCAGGGCCAGCAGGAGCGGACTGAGGGAGACGTGCAGCAGGAAAATGCCGCGGCCGATCTGGATATCCGGGAGCAGGTAGTAAATGACGAAGAGCGCCACCCAGGCCGCGGCGAACGATTGCACCAGCCGGGTCAGTAGCAGGCCGACCGGCTGCGCCATCTGGGCGTAGAGCCCGTTGTAGGTCATGCTGATCTGGCAGATGATCGCGATGAAGACGATCTTTCCGAGCAGGATGGGATAGTTGCCGATGACGTCGGCATCAAACCCGAACCGCAACGCGACGGCCAGGTAGCCGACGGCCAGCAGGCAGAGATGCTCGCCCAGAAAGAACAGCACGTTTTTAATGGGCACGTAACGATTGAAAATACGGATCATCAACGACTCGAAACGGCCCGGGCGTCAGCCCTGGGACCCGTAGTAGTGATGGCTGTACGCGGCCTGGTCGAATTGCTTGGTTCCATTGAGCACGAAACCGAGAAATTTGCCCGGTTGAATCGTTTTGACCGCCGAGGCGACCAGCCGCCGCGGCGTCTGCCCGGCGTTGACGACGAACAGGAATCCATCCACCAGCTCCGCCAGAATGTTGTTGTCGGCCAGCGGCAGAATGGGCGCCGTATCGATGATGACGGTGTCGAAGCCTTCGATCGCTTTTTGAAATCGCGCGCGCACCGCCGGGTCCATCAGCAGCGGGGCGGCATCGGCGTCCGCCTTGACCAGCGGCAGCACCGTGAGCCGATGATCCGGAAGCTGCCAGCGGGCGCCGGACGGTTCGATCGTGCCCTTGAGCACTTCGACCAGCCCGTGCGAGAATTTCCGGTCGAGCGCGACGGCGACGCCGGGCCGGCGGAAATCCGCGTCCACCAGCAGGGTCTTCCTGCCGAACAGTCTCGCCATGACCACGGCCAGATTTGACGCGATCGTGGTTTTGCCCTCGGAGGCGATGGCGCTTGTGACGGCCAGGATGCGGGCCGGCCGCTCGCGGCCGAGTTGGTCGAGCCGGGTGACCAGCACCCGTAGCTGCTCCAGCGCCAGGAATTCCAGCGCCGAGCTGGCGGTGCGATGTCCGTTGCGCGTCATGTAGGTATACAGGCCGTTATTCATGAACTCCCCCTTTGGCGGTCAACTGTGCTACCGCTCCGTTGAACGCGGCGACTTTCCGAAGCGAGTCGGTGCGGGGGATGACGCTCAGCACGGGAAACCCGAACGCTTCTTCCAGCTCTTCGGCTTTCTTGATCGAGGTGTCCATGCCTTCGATCAGGAACGTGAGCCCGCCCCCGATGCCGATCCCCAGGGCAAGACCGAGGAAGAGCAGCACCGCGATGTTCGGCTTGACCGGTTTCTCCGGCAGAAAGGCCGGATCGAGAATTCTGAACTGCTCGCCCTTTTGCCGCTTCTCGAGATTCTCGGAAATTTTGGCATCGCTTTCCTTGCCGAGCAGTAGGTCGTAGCCGCGCCTGGTGATGTCGTAGTCCCTGGTCAGGCTTGTCAGTTCCTGCTCCCGCTGCGGCGTCTCCTCGACCCGCTGCTCGAGGGTCTTGATCTGCTCGATGACATTCTGCCGTCCCGCCTGCAGCCGGGCGATGTCCTGATCGGGGGACAACAGCCTCGCGGTGGATGACGACGGCCTCGCGGCCGCCGCCGTGTCGGCCGCCGCCGGTTCTTCAACGGCGCGCAGTTCGGTTTCGATGCGGGCAATCTCCTGCCGGGTGATTTCGATGTCCGGATAGCTGCTCGTATACTCGGCCAGCAGCGTGGTGAGTCGGCTGCGCAGCATCTGGAGCTGGGAGAGGCGCGGATCGATCATCAGGCCACCCGCCGCCGCGCCGGCCCCGCTGTCCTGCGCCGCCTGCCCGATCATCAATTTGCGGTTTTCCGCTTCGCGCAGCGCCGTGTTGAACGATTCCAGTTGAAGCTGCAGCCGGTCCAGCGTGCGCAGATTGGCATCGAGCTGACCGGGTAGCGCGCCCATGTGCTGCCGTTTAAACTGGCTGATGCTCTGTTCCCGGAGTTCCAGTTTCTGCTTCAGGCGCTGGAGCTCGTCGCCCAAAAACGCGGTAGTGCCCTCAACCAGTTGTTCCCTGGCCTTCAGGTTTTCCTCCGTGAACAGCGATCCCAGCCGGTTGGTGACGTTCATGGTGACGGTCGGGTCGCTCCCCATGTACGAGATCGTAAAGGCATCGACACTTTTGCCCTTGGTCGTCTCGATCGTGATCCGCTTCCGCATCGACTCGATGATGCTCTCCATCGGCACCTTGCCGATGGCGTCATCATAGAGATTGAACTCATTGATGACCCGCTGCAGCAGCGTGCGGCTGAGAATCTGCTGCCGGATGGTGGAAAGGCGGTCTTCGACCGAGCCGCTGACCGGCGCCCGGACATACTCGGACGGTACTTTCTGGGGTTCCACCAGGATGAGCGTGCTGGACTGATAGGACTTGGGTAGGATCACGGCCAGCGCGGCGGCGACAATCAGCGCCAGCACGACCGGCGCGATGAGCCACCAGCGGCGGCGAGCGGCGATGTCCAGATAATCCTGCAGCGTCAGCGTTTTCACGGTTCGATGTCTCCCCAGGTTCCTGTCAGTGTGATCGTGAACGTATCCACTCGAAATTCCGGATCCGTACCGGGCACCAGCGCGGTGGCGTTGCCATGCTGGGTGGAATGGCGGTAGGCGGTTCTGACGGTCAACCATCGGGTGGCCCGGTAGGAAACGCCGGCGTCCGCACTGTAGGAGCGAATGGTGGCCGACGGGCTGCTGGACCGGACGTCACCATATTCGGCGGCAAGCATCCCCTCGGCCCGCTCCCCCATCGTGCGGACGATGCTGACGGTGACCGTTTGGGTGGTGGTCGGTTTGTCAAAGAGGCCGCCGCCCGACGAGCCCACGCCCCTGGAGTAGGCGGCCGAGGCCGTCGTGTATTGAAATTTCTTGGTAATCGAGGCCGAGCCGGTTGCATTGAGCAAGTCGTCGTCCTGCTGGTAGGAGGCGCCGACGCCGACATTCGTCCGCAACGTCGGCGAATGCGCGGAGGCCAGTCCGGCCGTGAGACTGTGGCTGGTGGTATCGACGCCTTCAAAATCAAACCGATGCGCGCTGTAGGTGCCGGAGACCGTCGTGCGCTCGGACAATCTATTACTGAGGCTGACGCTGACGGTCTGCTCAATCGAGTCGATTAACGTCATGTCCTCGTATTCGTTGATGCTGTGGCTGTAGCCCAGCGTGGCGCTGACGGCGTCGGTAAAGGGCAGCAGCAGTGCGGCCGAGGCGGTGTTGCGCAGCGTATCGGTCCGGCCCGTATCAACGGTGAAGGGGGCTGGAGGGGTGGTGGTTGTCTCCAGGGCGCCGAGCTTCTTCGTGGACAGGGTGACGGCGTCACTGAGGTCGAGTTGCGCCTGCTGCAGCAGGCCGGGCCCCAATCCCACGATCTTGAGCGTGGCCACGCCGCGATGCGACACACTATTGAGGTCGTCGTATTTGGCGTAGAGATTGACCTCCGGACGATAGCGGGCGTCAACGGTCAGCCGATCGCCTTTTCGCTGGATCCTCAGCGTGGCTGACAGCGTGGTCACGGAGTCGAGCCGTTCCCGCAGGTCGGGGTCGGTCGGCAGCAGCGGTGGCGGGCCGCCTGGCCGGAGGAACACATTGTCATTCACTTGTTCCGCCACGCTGAGGCCGGTCTGCCACGTCCAAGGCTCCGCCTCGACCCTGTTGTTGGTCATCACCTGTTCACCCAGTATGAGAACCATCGCCATGACGATTCGCCGTGTCCTTGAGGTGTGGATGAGCTGCTCATGGGACAATGATCGTGTCCCCTGCGTGCAGCGTGACATTGCCGTGAGTGCTTCGCCCTGACAGGATCGCCTGGTAATTGACCCGGAGGCGCTGCTCTTTGGCCGCCTTCTTGTCCTTCCGAATCACCGCGATATTGTTGCGGTCGGCAAAGGGTGTGAAGCCGCCGGCCCCGGCAATCGCCTGGAGCACCGTGGCGTTGGGGCCCATGGGGCCCAACGGGTACGAGCCAGGTTTGGCGACCTGTCCCATGACATAGATGACCTGGCTCTTGGCGTCGTTGACGATAACCGAGACTTCCGGCAGCTCCTTGAATTTTTTCAACTGCTGCGCCACCCGCTCCTTCAATTCCATGGGCGTCAGGCCGGCCGCCTGCACATCGTTGAGGAGCGGCAGCGAAATTTTTCCATCGGGCCTCACCGTGACCACCCGCGACAGGGCCTCGTTTCGCCAGACCAGGATTTCCAGCACGTCGCCGACGTCGATGACGTAGTCCACGGAGACGGGCAGGCCGTTGACCGGTGTTTTCGTCGCGGCGGGCTTCCAGATGCAGCCGCTCAAGGTCAGGAGTAGGAGGCCGGTCAACCCGGTCCCCGCGATGAACCGTGCGAATCGGCATGAATAATGTTGAAGCTGCGCTGACATGGTCATTGTCTCCTTCTCACAATAAAAACTGGATGCCGACAAAATATTGCGGCGCCGCGTCCTGGTTCCATGGCACGGCTTTCGACCACTTGACCTCGGCCAGCGTGGCGCTGGTGGTGGCCACGTCGGCCAGCGGCAATTCGACCCGGATGATGTCGGCTTCGCGCAGGAAGTGATTGACCAGCAGGCACAGCCCCCCCTCGCTGACATTGATGGCTGCAGCCTGGCCTTTCCGGCCATTCCCGTCGAACGTCTCGGGAGTGCCCAGGTCGTAGCTAATAAACCGAAGAAATGGAAGGCGACCGGGTCGCCGCCGGTTTTGCGGCGTCACCGCCATTGTGGGATCGATTCTGTGCAACGGATGCTGGTCCATTACCTACCTCTTTCTCGGCCTGCTGTTGACTGAACACCGTGCGCCGCAGCCGATGCCCCCTGTGCGGAACGTGTCATGGCCCCGTGCCATCACAATGAAGGGCGTTTGTATCACGATTGCAACCGCGAGAACAATCCCTCAAAAGGGGGGGTATTTTCGGCATCGATCCGCCCCGATGAGGGTGCCTTGACAGACCCTGTCGTCGCCGATATACTTAGCCCCGATTAACCCGCACGTAAACAGCTCGCGGCCCGCCGTTCCCTGCAAAGGCTCTTTGGTGGCGTGTCCAGCTTATCGGGGCAAAACAATAAATGATACTCGAAACCTTAGGCGCTATCGATCATTTATTAAAAGATGTCCTTAAAAAACGGGCACTTCCTGGGATTTTTGTGGTGGAATCTTCCGGTAAAATTGCTTTTGCAAGCGAGGAGGCGCAGCGATTTTTAGATGAGGCTGTGTCAAAAATAGAACACTCTGGACAGAACGGCCATTCCAGGCAGAAAAATCTACCTGAACAAGTACGTGAATTTGCTAGTGAATCATGCCGTAATCTCCCGGTCAACGGAGACGCAGGGCAGGCGTCGGCCCGGCGAACCATGCTGTTTCAAAGTGCGACGGGCCATCATTTCATGATTATGGCGCTGGCGCTGACCCGCTCGGGCTCCTCCAGCCGTCGAAAGTTATTGTTGCTGATCGTGCAGCGGATCAGTCAGCGTAACAATATTGATCGTGAGCGGTTGGGACGGCTCTACGGCTTCACCAAGCGCGAGCAGGAAGTGGTGACCCGCCTGGTGCATGGGAACAGCAACAAGGAAATTGCCGCGTCGCTCAAGATCCAGGAGTACACGGTCAAGGATCATTTGAAGCACATTATGGCCAAATGCCAGGCCGATAGCCGGGTCAATGTCATCTCCAAAGTCTTAGACCTCTAAGTTTTTCCCGTCCCCGTTTGATTCCTCTTTTTTGATTCTCCGCGCTGCCGCCTCGGTTGCAATGGTTTGTTCGTTTCCGCTAAGATGCCCTCCTCGATGGTGATCAAATGCCATCACCCCTCTCGCGAGCTCACCCTGAAAGGTCCCCGGCGGGTCCGCGCCTTGCTGCAGGAACTGAATCTGTTACCCGACACCGTGCTGGTAATCCGCAACGACACGCTGATCACGGAAGATGAAATGATCGCCGATGAGGATCGGGTTGAAGTCCGGCCGGTGATTTCCGGCGGAGCGCATGGCCGCGCGTTGTAAACGGTGCCGGGCGACGCCGGTCGTGATCGCGCTGCCGCGCCATCATACGGCGTTGTGCGCCGGCTGCTTCGATCAGTATGTGATCGGCCAGGTTGAACGGGGTATTCACGACTATAAGATGTTCCGCAAGGACGAGCCGGTGATGATCGCTGTGTCCGGCGGCAAGGACAGTCTGGCCCTGTGGGATCTGCTCCAGCGCATGGGCTATCAAACCGCCGGCCTGCACGTGCAGCAGGGGATCGGCGGCTATTCCGAGACCTCGGAAGCGAAAACGCGGGTCTTTGCCGACGCGCAGCAACTGCCGCTGACCATCTATGACTTGACCAAGGAATATGGCGGCGGC
>CAZJRH010000318.1:0-1984 GCA_964548215.1 uncultured Nitrospirota bacterium | reverse complement strand
CGCATCCAGAAACACGGATGGGATGAAACCGACCTGCTCACGCATCACTACGTCAGCGGCTTTGTAGAGCACCGGAATCAAATTGGTAAGTGTGTTAGCCATTGTTCAATTCTCCTTTTTAGATTCAGACTTGGCTAGTCTTCGACAACACCGCCCGCTTTGATATAGGCAAAGCGGACTTTGGGATCAAGCGCCTGAAATTCAGACAGCTTCATAACCTTGGGGTCATCACCCTGTTGGTCGGGGGCAGCGGGATCGGATGGAGACGAGAAGAGAGTCGCCATGTTGTCATTGATCAGTGATGCATCGCGCATACTGACGTATAACGTGTTGGCTTGCTCAGCCTTGATCTTCGCATCATCCAGCGCGGGGCGCAGATCAAGTGCTTTCTTCCTGCCATCCTCGGTCCCATCGGTGAAGCACGTATCCATTTCGTTCAGGACACGTCTGACTTCAGTATCCGCGCTCAGCGCGGCGTCGTAATAGGGTTTGAGATTGGGCATCGAAATTACTCCTTATTTATAGAGTTGTACATAATCACGCAGACTCTGCGCCGCGCGTTCATCCAGCTCAGGGCTTTCACTTTCAACAGCCTGAACAGGATCATTGTTAACCACCGGCTCAGCTTCGCTGGCAATCAAAGCGGGTGGAACGTTGACATAGGAATTGAGGACATTGACATACGCCAGGTTGGTGAGCTGGCTGCGGGTCTTTTGTCCGCCTTGCAGAATTTCATCGGCGAAGCCATAGTCCACAGCTTCACGGGCAGACATCCAGGTTTCGTTGGACATCATGCGCGAAATCTTCTCTTCGGTCATACCGGTCTTGGCGGCATAGGCTGGCACGATACCATCCTTGATGGTACGCAGATCATCGCGTAATTTACCGAGCGTCTCGATATTCAACGCCGCCAGGAAGACCACCACAGCGGGGTCATGGATCATCATGTAGGAGGCGTCGGTCATTTGCACCTGTTTGCCTGCGATCGCCACGATCACCGCGGCAGATGCGGCAATGCCTTCGATGCGCGTGGTGATGTCACCTGGGTAGTCGGTCATGATGGCGCGCATACGCGACGCGGCGATCACATCCCCGCCGGGTGAGTTGATCTTCATCAGCACAGGTCCGCCATTGCCCACGCGGTAAAGTTCGTCTTTGAACAGTTTGGGGGTGATCTCATCTTCATACCAGGAAAACTCCGAGATCACGCCATCCAATTCCAATTCGACCTGCCCGCTCTGGCTTTGATCGGCATTGACAAACTTCCAAAAGGCTTCATGGGGCTGGGCGTTTCCATCGAAACAGCGGATCGGGTTAGGCTGGGACATTTTCGGGCACTCCTATTTCGGCGTTGTTCCTGGTCATCCAGAACTTATCGCCATCGGTATAACTATTGCGGTCTTCGTGGGCGCGCGCCTCGTTGGCGGTCAGGATGCCGGTGCGCATCTCGATCTCATGGATCTCCGCGCGTTTTTTGGAATCGGTGCGCAGGATAGACTCACGCACGAATTTGAAATATTGACTATTCTGGTCCGCTTCGGTAAGCCAGCGCAGGCGTGCGGCTTGTTCCCACTGCACCAGGTACGGGTCAAGGGTGGACTTGAGATAATCCAAATCCTGCTGTTCGTTGCTCTCATAGGATTGTTTGCCCATGTTCAGTTTGTACGCGGGATACTTGAAAAAATTCGAGAGATCAATATCAGTCGCATTGATCTGTTCGAGAAACTGGGCATCGTTGGGCTTCATGGTGATCGGCTCAAACTTCTTGATCTTGTTATCAAAGACCACCAGGCTGCCTGCGTTCTCCGAACCGCTCATCACTTCGCCGTAGGCATCGCGGTATTTCTGGCGACCGGCTTTATCGAGCGTGCCCTCCACCTGGATATAAGCCGCGGGGTTCAGTCCCTGCCCCTGCAAATTGCTTTGTGTTTCTGCCATGCCCAGGCGTAAGCCGGTGGTTTCGCGGGCGTATTCCAGGATCGAG
>CAZJRH010000317.1:0-1542 GCA_964548215.1 uncultured Nitrospirota bacterium | reverse complement strand
GGGCGGTGGCTCTCGAGACGACCCCGGCGGTGCTCTTGGAGCGCTTGCCGGAGCCGCTGCGCTCGGACGACCCCCGCCCCAGGACTGAGCTCGTCGAAGGGTTCAGCCTCGACGGGCACCTGGGATCGTTGGAGGCCGAGTTCGTGTCCCGTGCCCTCGCCCAGGCCGCAGGCGACCGCACCGTTGCCTCGCGCCTGCTCGGCCTCAGTGCGAGGTCGCTCCGCTATCTGATCGCGAAACACCGAATCACCGTCGGACGGCCGGACAATAATTGACCTCCCGACAAAAAACGTCTGGACCCCGTCCCCTTCGCTCGGGGACCGAGTCGTTTGTTATCAATGGGTTAGCCAGATCATCCTTCTTGGTATCATTCTTGCTCCGAAGGGTGGTGACCATTGCAATGGTGAAAGGGAGACTTGGATAACATGAAGAAAGACAAGGGTTTCACACTGATCGAGCTGCTGATCGTCGTCGCGATCATCGGCATCATCGCGGCGATCGCGATTCCGAGCTTGCTCCGCGCGCGGGTGTCGGCCAACGAATCGGCCACCATCGGCGACCTTCGGACGATCATCTCGGCGCAGGCTGCGTACAACTCCTCCAACGAGAACCTCTACGGCCCGATGACGTGCCTGTCGTCGCCGAGCCTCGGGGGATGCATCACGGGTTACGGCAGCGCCGCTCCGACGTTCCTCGATTCCACGATGGCGACGGACGGCCTGACGAAGTCGGGCTACGTCCGGACGATGAACTACGTGCTCGTAGTGGCCCCCGGGGGCGCTAACGGTACGGGGACCTTCTGCATGCTCGCCACGCCGCAGACGCAGAACCGGACGGGCGTCCGGAGCTTCTCCGGGGACGATGCGGGCGTGATCGGTGGGACGAACGACCCCCAGCCTGCCGCGTGCTGCATCAACGATGCGGCCGGGGACCACACCGACACAACCGTCTGCCCGGGCATCAAGTAACCATCCTGAGGCTCCGACGGGGCGATCCTCCGTCGGAGCGTTTTCGTCCTTCGCCTGGACTCGCAGCGGTGCGCGACCGTGGGCCGCTACGGGTCGGAGACTCCCAGAGGGGGCTGCTCGGCTCCGAAGGAGGCATGATGAGGCCCCCAAAAGGCTTCACTCTGATCGAGCTGCTGATCGTCGTGGCGATCATCGGCATCATCGCCGCGATCGCGATTCCGAGCTTGCTCCGCGCGCGGGTGTCGGCCAACGAAGCCGCCACGATCGGCGACCTTCGGGCCGTGCTTTCGGCGCAGGCTGCGTACAACTCCTCCAACGAGAACCTCTACGGTCCGATGACGTGCCTGTCGACGCCGAGCGGCGCGGGATGCATCACGGGTTACGGCACCGCCGCTCCGACGTTCCTCGACTCCTCGATGGCGACGGACAGCCTGACGAAGTCGGGCTACGTCCGGACCATGAACTACGTGCTCGCCGTGGGCCCGGGGGGCGGTAACGGCACGGGGACCTTCTGCATGCTCGCCACGCCGCAGGTGCAGAACCGGACCGGCGTCCGGAGCTTCGCCGGGGACGA
>CAZJRH010000316.1:0-1715 GCA_964548215.1 uncultured Nitrospirota bacterium | reverse complement strand
TCGCTGGTCAGGCCCCAGTCGTCCGTTAGCAGCGGCACCGGCGTCAGCGACTCACCCGCGCGCGCCTTCTCGATGTCGTAGGGTTCCACGTGCACGAAGTTCGCCTGCGTCCCGTAAGTAGCGTAGAGATCGTCCACGATGTCCTTGGTTGGCCCGCAAATCTGGCTCGTGCAGAACGACGGCGAAGCAAACACCACCACCGTCGGCCGGCCCGACGTCACCGCCTGCGCGATCGTCTTGTCGTGCATCTCCGGAATCGGGTTCTGCGAGGTGTCGATCTCGGCAATATCCGCAACGTCCGTCAGGACGCGTTGTACGGACGCTGGGGCCGGGTCTCCAGCATCGAGCCCCGCACTCTCCGCGAGCACGTTAAACGTGGACGTCACGGCCTCCATGGCCTCTCCGTCCGCATCGGTTCCCGTCACCTCGACTCCCCACTCGCCTGCAGCATCGAACGTCACCTGCGACACGTAGCCGCCGGTCTCCCCGGCCTCGTGCGTCTCGACAGTACCGTCCTCGTGGGTGTGCGTGTAGCTCTTGGTGATCAGCAGCGTTTCAGGCTCGACCTCACTCTTCAGCACCTGGTCGCAATCGTCGAGCAGGTAGAAACGGAGTTGGAGATCGGCACCTAAAATCGGAGTCTCGTCGGACTGGTCAAGGAGACCCAAGGAGAAGCGGTTAGGACCGGTTTCCATGTCGCGTGAGATGATGATTGGCAGGGGTGCCGTTATAGGTGCCGGGGTCTGGACCGGACGACAGTCGTCCGAGCCGCCGCTGCAGCCCGGAGTCAATGCGATGGCGACGAGCAGCGCGGTAATCGAGAATCGCCCGATTCGCAAAGGCAGCGCTACAGTCCCTTGTCCACCATGAAAGAGCAGAGGTCGGCCACGCGACAGGCGTATCCCCACTCGTTGTCGTACCAGGAGACCGCCTTCACCAGGTTGCCGCCAATCACCATCGTTGCCTGCGAATCGAAGATCGAACTGCGGCGGTCGCCGCGGAAGTCGGAGGACACCAGCGGCTCGTCGCAGTAACCGAGGATCCCGCGAAGAGACTCGGAAGCGGCGTCTTTGAACGCCTCGTTGACTTCCTCAACGGTCACTGACTTCTCGAGCGTCGCAACGAAGTCGCACACCGAGACAGTTGCCGTCGGCACGCGGAAGGCCATGCCGTCGATCCGGCCCTTCATCTCGGGCATAACCAGCGTCACCGCTTTGGCGGCGCCTGTCGTCGTCGGGATGATGTTCTGGCCGGCGGAGCGCGCGCGGCGGAGGTCGCTATGGACGGTGTCGAGGATCACCTGGTCGTTTGTGTAGGAGTGAATCGTCGTCATGAACCCCTTGTCCACGCCGAACGCCTCGTGCATCACTTTCACGACCGGCGCGATGCAGTTGGTGGTGCAAGATGCGTTAGAGACGATGTGGTGCTTAGCCGGGTCGTAGATCGAGTCGTTGACGCCGAGCACCACGGTCAGGTCCTCGCCCTTCGCCGGGGCGCTGATGATGACCTTCTTCGCGCCGCCGCCGTCGATGTGCGCCCGTGCCTTTGTTGCGTCGGTGAAGATGCCGGTGGACTCCACAACAAGTTCTACGCCGAGGTCTTTCCAGGGGATTGCCCCCGGGTCACGCTGGGCCACCACCTTGATGGTGCTCCCGTTGACGCGGATCTCGCCGTCGGAGGCGGAGATGTCGCCGGGGAAGGGGCCGTAGGTGCTG
>CAZJRH010000315.1:0-2897 GCA_964548215.1 uncultured Nitrospirota bacterium | reverse complement strand
ATGCCGGGCGACAATGTGCGCTTTGAAGTGACCCTGATCACGCCCATTGCCATGGAAGAGGGGCTGCGCTTTGCCATCCGCGAGGGCGGCCATACCGTCGGCGCCGGCGTCATTAGCAAGATCTTGGAATAATGGGTTTCGGCAGTTGGGGGTCAGAAATGAATGCTGTGAATCATGAACCGGGCACTGTGAACTAAATGGATCAACGGATTCGCATACGTTTGAAGGCGTACGATTACCGGTTGCTGGACCGGTCCGTGATCGAGATCGTGGAAACGGCCAAACGGACCGGCGCGCACATCGCCGGGCCGATCCCGTTGCCGACCAAGATTCAGAAGTTCACGGTCCTGCGGTCGCCGCACGTCGATAAAAAGTCGCGCGAGCAATTCGAGATCCGGACGCACAAACGGCTAATCGATATTCTGCAGCCGACGCCGGAGACCGTGGACGCCTTGATGAAACTCAGTCTGGCGGCCGGCGTGGATGTGGAGATCAAACTGTGAGCGCCGAAGTGACGCCGAATTCAGTGACGGGTCTCGTTGGCCGGAAAGTCGGCATGACGCAGCTGTTTCTTGAAGACGGCCGGGTCATTCCGGTGACGGTCATCGAGGCCGGGCCTTGCCGCGTGCTGGACGTGAAAACACCGGAACGGGACGGCTATGCCGCCGTCCAGCTGGCGTTCGAAGAGGCGACCGAAGACAGGTTTAATCGACCGACGCTCGGACGGTTCAAGAAAGCCAACGTGCCGCCCGCTCGTCATCTGCGCGAGTTCGCCTATGTCGGCGAGCCGCCTTTAGTCGGCAGCGTGATCGATGCGGCCATTTTTGAGCCTGGTCAGCGGATTGATGTGACGGGCACATCCATCGGCAAGGGTTTCGCGGGCTGCATGAAGCGGCATCATTTTCGCGGCGGCCCGGCGACGCACGGCTCCATGTTTCATCGCGAACCGGGCTCCATCGGCTCCAGTTCCTGGCCGTCACGGGTGTGGAAGAACAAGAAACTGCCCGGCCACATGGGGGCCGAGCGAGTGACGATCAAGCGGTTAGAGGTTGTGCGCGTCGAGGCTGATCAGCATCTGCTGTTTGTCCACGGGGCGGTGCCGGGGTCGAAAAACGGGTTGGTGGTGATCCGCAAGGATGGTGCGCCGAAGGTTCGGAGTGTCGATGCCAAGCGTTGATGTGCTGTCGGCGGCCAAGGAAAAGGTCGGGACCGTGGAGCTTGATCCGAAGATCTTCGCCGTGAAGGTTCACGCCGGCGTCGTGCACGAAGTGTTGACGATGCAACGAGCGTCGCAACGCCAGGGAACGGTCGGGACCAAAGAGAAGGGGCAGGTCAGGGGCGGCGGCAAGAAGCCGTGGCGGCAAAAAGGCACCGGACGGGCGCGGGCGGGTTCGAACCGTTCGCCGCTGTGGCGCGGGGGCGGCACCACGTTTGGGCCGCATCCGCGAAAGTATGGGTACCGGTTTCCGAAGGCAAAGTCGCTTCAGGCGCTGCGGGGCGTCCTCTCGGCCAAGGCGACGGCGGGAGAAGTGGTGGTGCTGGACCAGCTTCCGGATGAGTCGCCGAAGACAAAAACAATTATCTCATTGATGAGCCGGTTGGAGCTTCAAGGTAACGTGCTCATGGTGGTGGACCAGCCGTCCGGCGGGCTGCAACGAGCCGCCCGGAATTGCCCGAACGTACAGGTATTGCCCTTGGCGTCCTTGAACGTCTATGACGTGTTGCGCCACCGCTATTTGATCGCCGTCCAGGCGGAGCTTCCGCGCTGGTCGGAGCGTTGGGGATGACACATGGAAGAGTATCAAATTCTGCGCCGGCCGTTGCTGACGGAAAAAAGCACGATTCTGCGTGAAGGTCAGAACAAAGTGGTCTTTGCCGTCCATCCGTCCGCCAATAAACCGGCGGTCAAGTCGGCCGTGGAGCGCATCCTGAAGGTGAAGGTGCTGGACGTGAATATGATGAACATCCGCGGCAAGGAAAAGCGGGTAGGGCGATTCAGCGGCCGGACCTCCAATTGGAAGAAGGCGATCGTGACGCTGAAGCCGGGCGAAAAGCTCGCATTGTTCGAGGGCGCCTAAGATGCCGGTAAAAATTTATAATCCGACTTCGCCCGGCCGACGGGCCATGTCGGTGCTTGTGACGAAGGGGCTGGGGCGACCGACGGTCAAGCGCCTGCTGAGCAGTTTTTCCAAAAGCGGCGGGCGCAACAACCAGGGGCGCATTACGGTGCGCCATCACGGTGGCGGTCACAAGCAGCAATACCGCATCATCGATTTTGTGCGCAATAAGGCCGGCGTGCCGGCGCGGATCGCCGCCATCGAGCATGACCCAAACCGATCGGCCAGAATCGCCTTGCTGCATTATGCGGACGGCGACAAACGGTACATCCTGGCCCCGGATGGTTTGGACGTGGGCGACCAAGTGATGGCGGGAGAGAACGCCGAGGTCAAGATCGGTAATGCGCTGCCGTTGTCGCGGATGCCGGTGGGCACGATTCTACACAACGTTGAGCTGAAGCCCGGCAAGGGCGGGCAGATCGCCCGCAGCGCTGGAACGGCCGTGCAATTGATGGCCAAGGAAGGCGATTACGCGCAGGTGCGGTTATCGTCGGGTGAAATCCGGAAGATCCATGTGCGCTGTATGGCCACGGTCGGACGGGTGGGTAATCCGGAGCATGAAAACGTTCGGGTCGGCAAAGCGGGACGGTCTCGGTGGATGGGGATTCGTCCGACGGTCCGGGGCGTCGCCATGAACCCGGTCGACCACCCTCACGGGGGCGGCGAAGGCAAGTCCGGACAGGGCAATCCTCATCCGGTGTCGCCTTGGGGGCAGCAGTGCAAGGGACTGAAAACCCGCCGCCGAAAAATGACGAGCCGGTTTATTATTGAGTCACGTCA
>CAZJRH010000314.1:0-5085 GCA_964548215.1 uncultured Nitrospirota bacterium | reverse complement strand
TCGCCATTGCGGCGGCGGCGGGTTGAACACCGCCCAGCAGGGCCAGCACCACAAACAGCCCGGCGAGGACAGGTTTCTTATGATGACGGAGCGCGCGCATGGCCAGGTAAAGATAGCGGCGCGCGGGGGGCCTGTCAAATCGACCGAAAGGGAAATAATGGGGAATTAGATGTTTTTATATTACTTAAAAAACAATTAGATCAGATGATACAATTAACGTTCTACTATCAATTATTTTCCCTATCCATCCTGCGATCGCACGCCCCGCCAGAGCCGCTCCGTTTCGCCGCAGTGCAGCCCGACCCATCGGGCAAGGACAAAAAACAGATCGCTCAGCCGGTTCAAATAGATCACCGGCTCGCCGCCGACGCGTTCTTTCCGCGTCAACCGCACCGCATCCCGTTCGGCACGCCGGCAGACGGTCCGGCAGAGGTGCAGCGTGGCGACGGCCAAGCCACCGCCGGGCAGAATAAAGGAATCGAGCGGTTTCAGCTCCTTCAGGAATTGATCCATGCTGCGCTCCAGCATCCCCGCTTCCCGCCCGCCGACCTGCGGCGATCGGAGAGGCGCCGTCTTGGACGGCGTGGCCAGTTGGGCGCCCAGGTCGAACAACTGCTGCTGGATCTCAAACAGCAGGTCGTCCGCCAGTCGCTGCTGCGCCGGCGTCAGCGCGGCCGTCTGGATGTGCGCCCGGGCCAGCCCGACCCAGCTGTTCAATTCATCGACCGTCCCGTAGGCCTGCACCCGCGGACTGTCCTTGGCGACCCGCTTGCCGCCGACCAGACCGGTCAGGCCGCGATCGCCCGTGCGAGTGTAGACCCGTGTGATGCGGATGGCCATCGGACCGTCAGGGAACGACCGTCACGCTGCCCCACATTTGAAAATGGATGGCGCAGAAGAAATTGTACTGATCCGGGCGCTGGAACTGGTACTGGAAGGTTTCGGTCGGCTGCAAGGTTTTATAGACCAGCAACTCGGTGGTCGCCGCCTTCGGATCCTGCGTGACGACCAGATGCTTCTCTTTATCATGATTCACCCAGCGCACCACGTCGCCGGGCTTGATCGTCAACATCTGCGGCGCGAAGGCAAAACTCCCCGCCTCCACGACCACCTCATGGGTTTTCCCGACCGTCCCCGTCGGCGGCTTTTGCGCTGTTTCCTCGGCCGCCCGCATGGGCGCGGGCGCCAGCAGCAACAGCCCTCCCAACACGATCGCGGTCTTCAGTCGGCTGCTCATCACCCCTCCTCCTTAGCGCGGCGCCGGCCCCGACGCGCGCATCGCCCATCGCACCCACTCGACGACCGATTCGGGCGACAACCCCGTGATCGGCTTGACGAACGCCACCGCATACGAATGGGCGTCGACCCGGACCTCCGAGGCAAACCCGGCGCGGGTCAACGCCGATTCATACCGGCGGTAGAGCGGACGCAGATGCTCGCGGGCCACCCGCTGGAGTTCGTCTTCGCCCAAATCCTCGTTGCCCCCCCCCGACACCAGCAACCGCAATTCCTCCATGTCGACGCCGAAGAGGCACATCACCCCCTGCTCGGAATCCAGCTCCAGCAGGTAATCGTCCGGACACCCGTCGATCGACACATGACCGGACGCCTCCTCCGTGAACACGATGCCGGACCGCCCCAGAAGCTGTTTCACCTGGTCGAAATCGATCGTCGCGGGATGGGCCATGCTTGGCTCGTCAGGACAAGTTCGCAATCAACGGCGCGCCATTCGGCTGGCACTGCGGACAGGGACACAAGCGACGCAACAGACCAAAGGCATAAATACCCGTGGAATGGCCGTCCGACCAGGTCATGTGGACCGCATAACGCCCCACCGGACGGATATCGGCCGGTGTGATATCCATCGGCACCTCCTCCACCTTCACCATGACCTTGCGCGACCACTCGTCGACGCACGCGGCGCATTGACAGTTGACGCGCAAATACCGATGGGGATAGAGTGCTTGATGACCGTCACCCCAGGTGATGCGCAGACCATCCGTCTCTTTTTTGATTTCGGTGGGCTGGGTGGAGGCGGCGGTTGTCATGGCACGCAGGATCGGTGGAAAAGTTAGGCTATTATACACCACTCAACCGCGAAACGGTTCTTCGAATTGAATGCACCAGGACGGCAGTGATAGGTTAATCGACACACGCACCAAGGAGGATTCCATGCCGTTGTTCTCACCCGATGAAACCGTCGTGCGCCTCGGCCGCTTGCTCGGCTGGAAACTCGTCGACGCTTCCATTCAAAAACAATTTGTCTTCGACGGTTTTCTGGAAGGAATCCGCTTCGTCGACCGGGTCGCCACGATCGCCGAAGCCTCGGATCATCACCCCGACATCGACATTCGCTACAAACAGGTCACCATGACCCTGTCGACCCACTCGGCCGGCGGCATCACGGAAAAGGATTTCGCCCTCGCCGAACAGATCGATAAGATGGTTCGCCGTTAAGCCGAGCGTCGGTCTGACACGCGAGCCATGATGACAATACGTACGGCGATGGGGATTATCAAGGGGAGCTGAGCACGCTCCCCTTGATTACAATCGACGCGCGAGCAATCCGTCAGATACGTATGGGCGGTGGGGGCCCTCAGGGGGAGCGACGCCGCTCCCCCTGAATACAATTGACCCGATTTACGCGAGCTGCGTCTGACGGCGGCGGGGCCGCGAGCGCGCCGGCGCGCTGGCCGGCGGCCGGTGGCGCCGGTTTTTAACGATCACGGGGTCGATCACCTCCCCGCACGTCAGGCACCGCCACGCCATAAAACAGAGCTGGCCAGTCTCATCGTACAGATCGGAAAACCGCTCGAGCGCCATGACGCCGTGGCAACGTGGGCAGTCCATCGCATGTCCTCCTTTGGTCATTCGCCTCATCCGTGCGCTGCTTATGTACCTACCGGTTGGTACAGCTCCGGCTAAAAAAATTACGCCTGCAACCCCTCCATGCACTCCCACAATCCCTGAAAACAGCGCTCCATCACCCGCGGATCGCGCTGAACCTTCGCCAGCAAAATCGCGCCTTCGACCGTTGAAAGAACCAGGAACGACAATCGTTTCACGTCCGCATCCGGCCTGATCTCCCCGCGCCGGCGGGCGACGGTCAGCGTGCGCTCCACCGCGAGGCGCCACGACTCGAACACCCCCGCCAGCTTACGGCGAAACGGCTCCTCGAGATCGCTCATTTCAGCGGCGAGATTGCCCAGCGGACACCCGCCGTTGCAGCCGTTTTTCTTGGCGGTCTCAAGCAAACAGTCCAACATCCACCGGACCGCCTCCAATCCCTGCCCCTCCCCGACCCGCTGCAGCAACGTGCCGCGCATCCGGTCGGCCCCCCAGTCGATGATGGCCAGCCCCAACTCGTCCTTGCTGTCGAAATAATGGTAAAACTGCCCCTTGCCGGCGCCGGCGGCCTCGAGAATCTCGTCCAGACTGGTGTGGTGAAACCCTTTCCGGTGGACCAATTTGGCCGCCGCACCAATGATCTGTTCCCGTTTGGGCAACTGCCGAGTCATGGAACTCCTGTCTGTACCAACTGGTCAGTACAATACCAGACCAAACGGGAACATGTCAAGGGCGGCGGAAGGAAGGTTTAAGAATTAACGAGGAATGTAGGGGCGCAGCATGCTGCGCCCCTACGGATCAAACGTTGCGCAGTACGGCGACCAGATCGCTCATGGCCCGCGAATTTTCCCGCAGGCGCTGGCTAAGCACCTTGGCCTCCTGCTGAATCGTCTGCCGGCTTGGATGACCCGCCGGGTAGCGGTTCGCATCGGCCAGCATGCGCTCCGTATCCTCGGCCATCCGTTCGATCTTGCCCCGCAGCACCGGGTGATGGCCCACCACCCGGAGCAGATGGCGGCGCACTTCGTTGAACTGTCCCGCAAACCGGTTGGGCGAATTGGACGGATCGGCCGCCGGCCCGGGATCGGCCGCCAACGGCAACAATTGGTGCGAGAGGAACATGTAATAGGTGATCATGTGACTGCCGACTTCGAGCATCCGTTGACCGCGGTCAATCCGCAGGGACTCCAAAGCCACGGGCGGCCGGGCGGCGGCCCGTGCGATGGCGCGGGGCTGTCGGCGCTTGGGGCGTTCGAGCCGCTTCTTTCGCTTTGTGACCTGTGGCATGGGGTGCCCTCCTCCTCGACCCGTTTGGCGTGCAGTGACGCGCTACCGTCTGCCGAAGATTTTTGCGTTTTCCCTGGCATCCTCTTCCAACACCCGGCGCCAGTCGCGGGCTTTTCTCGGCGCCCGGCGAAAATCCTCATAAATCCCCTTGGCCAGTTCGACCCGGTCGATGCCCTCGGGCGCCACCTGAATGTCGAGCTGGGCCATGGTGATGTCGAATTCCGTATTCAAAATGGCGTCGGGGTCCATGCCGTAGGCCTGCAGAGCCTGCTTGATGACCGAGGGATCCACACGAAACCGCCGGGCGACGTCGTGAATATTCGCCGGCGTATAGCTCTTGCGCTCCGTAATACCCAGGTGGTAGGCGCAAAACAACTCGAAGGGTTCGATGTTGCCCACGCGCGCGGACGGCTCCGGCATGCGAGGCCCCGAGGCCACCGGCTGGGGCAGGGGCGCCGGCCTAGCCCCCGGCCCGGATCGCGACGGCAGACGCGAGTGAGATGGGTCGCCCTGACGCTGCTGCTGCCCGCCGGACGGATGGCCGTGCGCACGGCCGGAACCGCCGGGGCGCTGCGGACGCGCGGGGCGGCGATGCAAATAGGCCGTCGGGGCCCGGTCGTCCTTCGACGGAAACGGATTCGCCGCATTGCCACGTGGTCGGGGCTTTCGTCGGTCATTCTGCATCTGCTGAACTCCCTTGGGATGGCCCGCGGTCGGCCGGCCGCCTTGGGCCGTCGATCACCGTAGTGGGCGTCATTGTGTCACAATCAGGGGGTGGGAGCAAGGGGCTTGCCGGCACGCGGCCCCGCCGGCTCCGCGGCGCCATCGGCGCACGCCAGCATCAGCGTGAACGCGACCATGCTACGGGCCACCTGCGTCATGAACTCCATGTCCAGCGTCTCCGGCCGGTCGCTGGATTGATGATAGTGGGGGTTCCGCAAAAACGCCGTG
>CAZJRH010000313.1:0-9659 GCA_964548215.1 uncultured Nitrospirota bacterium | reverse complement strand
CGGAATTTCATCGGCGCACCCCCGCCAGGCGCGTGGCCTGGCCCTGCCGCTTGCGGCGGGCCACCACGCCGAGAATCTCCATGAGAATCTTCAGTGCGGCGAAGACCGTGGCTCCGCTCTGATCGAGCGGGGGCGCCACTTCCACCAGGTCGGCGCCCACCAGGGGTAGCGACGTCAATCGGCGGATCAGCGTAATGACCTGGCGCGTCGACAGCCCCCCGGCGTCAGGAATGCCCGTGCCGGGGGCATAGGCGGGGTCCAGGACGTCGATGTCGATGGAGAGATAGACCTGCGACAGGCCGGCAAACTGCTCCAGCAGCTGGGCCGCCACCGTGTCGACGCCACGCGTCTCGAGCTCTTCCGGGCCGATCGTCCGCAATTTCTGCTCCTGCAGATAGCGTAGCGCGGGCGGCTCGAAACAACGCACCCCGACGATCGCAGTCCGCAGCGGGTGAAAATTTGGCAGCTCCATGGCGCGGCGTAAAGGACAGCCGTTCGAATAGGGGGAACCCTGGAACGAGTCGCTCAGATCGGTGTGCGCGTCAAAGACCAGCAGCCCGATGGGGCCGGGCGAGCGCGCGCTCAAGGCATGAAACAGCGGGATCACCACGGAATGGTCGCCGCCCAGCGTCAATGGGAACGTCGACGAAAACAGATCGCGATAATAGGCCGTCATGGCGGGCAGCTCGCCGGGCAACCCCGCGGCCATCGGCCGGTCGCCGTCGTCATGCACCAGCACATTCGACAAGTCCTCGCCCGTTTCAATCGAGGGCGGCACCTGCTCGGAGGCCGCGCGAATCGCCGACGGCCCCAGGGCGGCGCCACGCCGGTAGCAGGCCGCGCCGTCGTAGGGAATGCCCACCACGGTCACGTCGGCTCCCGCCGGAGTCAGCTCCGGCCGGTTGAGCCCGGCCCACAACGCGGCACTCATCGACGACGTCATTTTTCCCCCGTCTTGGTCCCTTCGCCCTTCGCAGCAGCGGCCGCCTGTTGCCGTTTGACATCGGTCAGCCGCTCCTCCACCATGCGGTCCGCCACCTGGTGGGGCGGCGCCGATTCCGAGCGCGAGCGTTGAAACACCCGTTTCAACGTCTGCGAAATCTCCAGCACCTTCGCCACAGCCCGTTCGCGGTTGTAGCCCTCGCCGGGTAGCTCGAACGACAGGTTGATCAGCCCGCCGGCGTTGATCACGTAATCGGGCGCGTACAAAATGCCGCGGCCGAAGAGGGCGTCGCCGTCCACATCGGCGGCGAGCTGGTTGTTGGCCGAGCCGGCGACAATCCGGCAATTGAGGGCCGGCACTGTTTTCTCGTTCAACACGCCGCCCAGCGCGCAGGGCGAGAAGACGTCGCACGACACGGTGAAAATTTCCTCCGGCATCAGCGAATGGGCGCCCAGCTCGTTGACCGCCTGCTCCAGCCGCGCCGAGTCGATGTCGGTGACAAACAGCTTGGCCCCCTCCTGCGCCGCCGTCCGCGCCAGATGGCTGCCGACTTTGCCCAGCCCCTGGATGGCGATCGTCCGTCCTTTGAGCGTGGGCGGCTCGCCGATCTGCTCCAGACAGGCCTTGATCCCCGCAAACACGCCGATCGCGGTCGCCTCCGACGGATCCCCGCTGCCCCCTTCTGCAAGCGAACGGCCGGCGGTCCAGGGCGTCGTACGGGCGATGACGCTCATGTCGGCGACCGTGATGCCGACGTCCTCAGCCACGATGTAGCGCCCGCCCAGTCCGCTGACGGAACGGCCGACGGCCAGCAGCAACGCGTCGTCCTTCTCCCGCTTGGAGTCGCCGATGACGACCGACTTGCCGCCCCCGAAGGGCAGGCCGGCCATGGTCGCCTTGTAGGTCATCGCCCGGGAAAGCCGCAGCACGTCCTCCAGCGCTTCATCGATGCCCGGATAGGGCCACATGCGGCAGCCGCCGAGCGCGGGGCCGAGCAGCGTATTGTGCACGGCGACGATCATCCGCAACCGGCTCGACGGATCGGAAAAAAAGGTGACGGATTCATGGCCATAGCGCTCGATCTGTCGGAATACGGTCATGGCGATTCTCCCGTTTTTAAGTCGTCGGACCGGCCCGCGCGCCGGAGCGCCGCTTCGATCTCACCCAGCTTGGACGCGACGGCATGGCGGCCGCGATCGAGCATCACCTGGGCCTTGCCCAGATCGTGCAGGGGGACGCCAGTGGCATCCACGTCGATCATCACATCCGCGTGCGGCCGCTCGCGCATCGCGTTGGTCATCGCAAACAGCGTGACGAACTGCAGGCCGATCTGCCCCATGTGCGACGGCGGCCGGGCCGAACCTCCCGCGATGACGTTCACATCCACGCCGACCACCACACCCGACGGCGACAACTCTCTGGCCGCCAGCACCGGCAACTGGCTGCTGGCCCCGCCGTCGATCAGCCAGCGCCCCTCCCATTCCACCGGCGGGAAGAAAACCGGCAGGCTGCAACTGGCCCGCACGGCCCTGGCGACGGGCCCCTTCGCCAGCGCCACGCGAGCGCCGCTCCTCAAATCGGTCGCCATGACGGCGACGGGCAGGGACAATTGATCAAACGCCGACACGCCGATCATTTGCGCGCAGAAGCGTTCCAGCGCGTCGCCGTTGAAAAAGGACAACCGGGACAGCGTCGGACGCGTCACGGAGGCCCAGCGGATCGTCGGAGCGATGGCAGCCATCCGGCCCACGTCGCGTGTGGCGGCGTACATCGCCCCCACCAGACTACCGCCGCTGGTGCCGGCGATCGCCTCGATGGACACACCGGCCTCCTCCAGCGCCTGCAGCACGCCGATGTGGGCGATGCAGCGGGCCACGCCGCCGCTCAACGCCAATGTCACCCGTCCCGGCATCCGCGCATTCCACGTCTCAATTCAGTATAGCACAGGGCATGAATGCCGCCTGACGGGACGGCGGCGCGTGAGCGGATGATTGGATTACAGGTCCAGCGTCATCCCGTCATAGGCCAGCTCCACGCCGGAGGGAAGCTGTCGGCTGACGGTGTCGTACGCAAACACGTGCGACAGATGGGTCAACACGGCCCGGCGCGGCTGTAACGCGGCCACCGCGGCCAGAGCCTGGTCCAACGTAAAATGCGTCGGGTGGCGCTCATAACGGATCGCGCTCAGGATCAGCAGCTCCAGGTCGCGCAACCGGCGCTGCGAGGGCTCCGGAATCGCGCTGCAGTCGGTCACATAGGCCATGGCCCCGATCCGATAGCCGAAGATGACGTCCTCCCCGTGCTGCACCTCGACCGGCTCCACCGGCAATCCGCCGATCTCCAGGGGGCCGTCCAGCACGTGAGGAACCAGTTGGGGCCGATAACCGCCGCCGCCGCCGCCGTACACGACATAACCGAAGCGCTCGATCAGCTGCGCCATGGTCTGACGATTGCCGTAACAGGGAATCGCCCCCTGCTGCAGATGATTGAAACTGCGCAGCTCGTCGATCCCGTGCAGATGGTCGGCATGCGCGTGGGTGTAGAGCACGGCGTCCACGCGATCGATGCCGTGGGTGAGCGCCTGCATCCGCAGATCGGTCGCCGTGTCGATCAGCAGCCCCGTCCCCTCGTGACGGACATAGACGGAGGCCCGGCTGCGCCGGTCTTTCGGATTCTCCGACCGGCAGACGGCGCAGCGGCAGCCAATCATGGGCACGCCGGTGGAGGTGCCCGACCCGAGAATCGTCACCCGCACGGCGCGACCCGACGTCGGACGGCGCTAGGTGCGGCGCCGCTTGCGCAGTTCTTCTTCAAACGTTTTTTTATAGAGCACGTCCCACTCCGGGCTGCCCTCGACGATCCGGCGAGAGTAGGAGTGCAGGCGGCTTTGGACGATCCGGTCGAGCTCCTCATCAAGGTGGAACTCTTCCTGCAGGGCCTGCCGGATCGTGCGCAGGATGACTTCCTCATCTTCGATCAGTTCGACGCCGTCGAAACGGCCGATCCCCTGGTAGACGAGATGGGTCAGGTGGCTCAGTTTTTCGTCACTGACAGACATCAGATGATGACACCCCGATCCTTGGCCAGTTGCCGCTTGATCATCGTGAACATCCGTTGATAATCGACCTGCCCGTCTTCGATCTGCCGCTCGTACTGGCGCATCAACTCGCGGGCTTCCTGATTGAGCCGGTCTTCGACGCTTAATTCCTGCTCGATGACCTCCACAACGTGCGCCGTCAGCGCCGCCTCGACGCCGGTCGCCGCGATCGCGCGCGCGGCCAGCAGCCGCTGCACGACCGCCTTGGCCATCAATTCGATTCTGCCGCGCACCATTCTCATCGTTTACACCGAACGCGGTGAGGTGTCATGTCCGATTCTCAGTACCATTCACACCGACTCTAGCAAATGGTCCGAGGTGAGTCAAACGAACGCCCGCGCGCATTGACAATCACAACGGGAACGCCGATAATTAACGTAGAAATAGATGCGTATGCCAGACTCATTTAGCCGGGCGTTGACCACCGCCGCGCTGGTTGTCATGTGGCCGGCGGTCGCGGTCGCGGCCGACCCCGCGGCGGGCAAAACCATCTACGAGAAACACTGCGTCTCCTGCCATGGAAAAACCGGCAAGGGCATCGGCACGCTCCCCAATCTGTCCGACGCCCGCTACATGGCCGGACGCACGGACGCCCAGTTGCTGGAAAAGACCGCCAAGGGGGGACAAGGCACCGGCATGCCGGCGTGGGAGAAAATTCTCTCCGAGGCGCAACGCGGTGACGTCCTCGCCTATATCAGAGCGCTGGCCAAGTAATCGCCGCTTCCGCGGCGCTCTCCACCCTCTGGTACGGTCGATGAGCCAAACCATGACTTCAAAAACGCTCACGCCATTGCCCACTCCGCATGTGAGCCGCAACGCCCGCATCATCCTCAATCACCGCTATCTGCACAAAAACGCCGCGGGCCGGGTCGTCGAAACGCCGCGCCGGCTGTTCGAGCGGGTCGCCCGCAACATCGCCGAGGCCGAACGGCGGTACGACCCGCACGCTCCGGTCGAGGTCTGGGCCGAGCGGTTCTACCGGTTGATGGCGGGCCTGAATTTTCTTCCCAATTCGCCGACCCTGATGAACGCCGGGCGGGAACTGCAGCAGTTGTCCGCCTGCTTTGTGCTGCCCGTCGCCGATTCGCTCGAGTCGATCTTCGACGCCGTCAAGCAGACGGCCCTGATCCACCAATCCGGCGGCGGCACGGGTTTCGCCTTCAGCCGTTTGCGGCCCAAATCGGACCGGGTGCTCACCACCAGCGGCGTGGCCAGCGGGCCGGTCTCCTTCATGCGGATTTTCAACATGGCCACCGAGGTGATCAAGCAGGGCGGCACCCGGCGCGGCGCCAACATGGGGATCCTCCGGGTCGACCACCCGGACATCGAAGAGTTCATCACCGTCAAGGAAGAGGCGCGGGAATTGTCGAACTTCAATCTGTCCGTCGCCGTGACCGACGCCTACATGCGCGCGGTCGCGCGCGACCGGACCTACCTGCTGCTCAACCCCCGGACCGGCGCCCCCGTCAAGCGGGTGAGGGCGCGCGCGCTCTTCGACCGGATCGCGGCCGCGGCCTGGCGCACGGGCGATCCCGGCCTGGTCTTCCTGGACCGCATCAACCGCGATAATCCGACGCCGGAATTGGACTCGATCGAGGCGACCAATCCCTGCGGCGAGATGCCCCTGCTGCCCTATGAATCGTGCAATCTGGGATCGATCAACCTCACGAAGATGATCCGGCGTAAAGGCCGTCGCATCGAGATCGACTGGCCCGTGCTCTCCGTCACGGTCCATCTCGCGGTCCGGTTTTTGGACAACGTCATCGATCAGAACCGCTTTCCGCTACCCCAGATCGCCGACGTCACCCGCGCCAACCGGAAAATCGGCCTCGGCATCATGGGATTCGCCGACCTGCTCATCCTGCTGGGCGTGCCGTACAACAGCGACGAGGGGCTGGAGATCGCCGACCGGCTCATGCGATTCATCCACGAGGAGTCGTTCGCCGCGTCGCGCGATCTGGCCAGGGAGCGCGGCGCATTTCCCGAGTTTCCCCGAAGCCGCTGGGCGCGGCAGGGCGAGCAGCCGCTGCGCAACGCCACGACGACCAGCATCGCGCCCACCGGCACCCTGAGCATTCTGGCCGGCTGTTCCAGCGGCATCGAGCCGCTCTACGCGGTGCAGTACGTCCGCACCGCCATCGACAACGTGCAATTGAAGGAGACCCATCCGCTCTTCATGCGGATGGCCAAAGCGGCCGGCTGCTGGGTGCCCGAGGTGCGGCGCTCGCTCGGCCGGCGGGAATCGATCCAATCGGTCCGGCGCATTCCGCCGGCGTTGCGCCGTCTCTTCGTCACCGCTCACGACATCACCCCGGAGTGGCACGTCCGCATGCAGGCGGCGTTTCAACGCCATACGGACAACGCCGTGTCGAAAACAATCAATTTCCCCGCGACCGCGACCATCGGGGAGGTGAAACAGGCGTTTCTCCTAGCCCACCGCCAAGGGTGCAAGGGGATCACGGTCTACCGGAGTGGAAGTCGAGAACGCCAAGTGCTCGCCTGCACCGATCCTCATTACTGCTGATAGTTCGCGTACAGCGATGGGGGTCGTCAGGGGGAGATGCTCCTCTCCCCCTGACTCAAGCGAGCGCCCGACTGCGCGAGCGGATGACCAGCCGGGAACGGCAAGTGCTCGCCTGCACCGACCCGCATTATTGCTAGGCTCGCCACCGATCCCCCCATCCTGCTCGCCTTGACAGCCTGGCAGGCCTATGCTACCGTCGTCAAAGGCAGTATTGCCGCGTCTTTTCGTGCTTTTTCGGGCCTTCCCCGGCGCGTGCCACGCTGACATCATCATCACGATCGGAGCGCCGTTATGGTGAAAAAACTGCTGGTCATCGATCAAAACCTCGCCGTCCATCGGCTGCTCGAATTCACGCTCAGCAAGGCCGGGTTTCAGATTTCCGCGGTGGAAGACGGCTTGACCGGGCTGGACGCCGCCTATCAACACCAGCCGGATCTCATCATGGTGACCTCGCAACTGGAGGGCCTGCCGCTGCCGCGCTTCGTTCAAAAAGTGCGGGAACGGGAGGCCTTGCGCTCGGTCCCCATCATCCTCATGGCCCAACCCAACGAGAATGTGAACCTGGAGCAGGCCCGTCAAGCGGGCGTGACGGACATCATCAAGAAACCGCTGGACGCCATGGAACTGAACGCCCTCATCACCCGATGCATCCCGTCCACCGAACCGGCGGCCGTGCGCGGGCGCGTGGAGGCCGCCACATCGCAACCCTCCGTGAGTTCGACGGAGGACGACCAGGAGATGGACAAAATGGAGGAGATGCTGGGATGGGTACCGCAAGAAGGTGCCAACGCCAAGCCCCCGGCACCGCCTCCGGCCGCCGCAAAACCGGCGCCCGCCGCTGCAGTCCCTCCCTCCACAGCTGATGACGATTCCGATTTGCCGTTCGAGCTACAAGCCCCCAAGCCAGCCACGCCGGCCAAACCGGCCAGGCCGCCGATGGAGCCCATCACGGTTCGCGAAGATGCGGTCTCACTCGAAGATTTGCTGATCACGGGCGCCGACGCCATGAGTTATCAGCCGCCGGTATCCAAGCCGGCTGAACCGCCCCCTCCGCCGCCGGAGCCGGAACCCTCCACGCTGGACGAGCTGTTCGCCTCCCAGGAACCCATTCCAGTCAGCAAGGCATCGGATCGTTCGGGGGAGCGACCCGCAGCAGCCAAACCGGCACCACCGCGCTCCGCAGGCGCTTCGATGGCGGCCCCGGTCGCCGGAAGCTCCTCGCCACCACTCCCGGGCGGCATGACCCGACAGGAAGCCGAAGCGCTCATCCGATCCATGGTGGAAGAGCTGACGCACACCATGGCGCGGGAAACGGTTGAACGCCTCACCAGACAGATCGTTCCAGAACTGGCTGAGCGTGAAGTCCAGGCCGAAATCGAGCGGTTGAAAGCCGACTCCCCGTCGGACTGATCAGCCCGAGCGCCCGCCCGATCGCGTTACCCTTCCTTTTCCGTCGGTCGCATGATAAGATGATTTCCCTTTTCCCGACGACGGCATGCCCGAATCTCCGCTCACGCCCACGTACGAACCCGCACCCGTCGAGGCCAAATGGTCCGCCTTCTGGGAGCAGCGCGGCCTCTTTCGGGCTGACTCCGCGCGCGGAGGGGCGCCCTACAGCATCGTCATTCCACCGCCCAACATCACGGGCTCGCTGCACCTCGGCCACGCGCTAAACAACACACTGCAGGACATCCTGATCCGCTGGCGGCGGATGGCCGGCGACACCGCGCTGTGGGTGCCCGGCACCGACCATGCCGGCATCGCGACGCAAAACGGGGTTGAACGGCAATTGATGGCCGAGAAAAAGAACCGGGAGCAATTGGGCCGGCAGGCCTTCATCGAACGGGTCTGGAGCTGGCACAATCAATCGGGCCGCTCGATCATCACGCAACTGAAGCGGCTCGGCGCCTCCTGCGACTGGTCGCGGGAGGCCTTCACGATGGACGAGCCGCGGGCCGCCGCCGTGCGCGAAGCCTTTGTGCGTTTGTTCAACGACGGACTGATCTATCGGGGGCAGCGGCTCATCAACTGGTGCCCCCGCTGCCAGACGGCGCTCTCCGACATCGAGGTGGAGCATAACGAGGTCCCGGGGAAAATGTACCACCTCGCCTACCCGCTGGCCGACGATCCGAAGACGGTCCTAACGGTCGCCACCACCCGCCCGGAGACACTGCTGGGCGATACCGCCGTGGCCGTCCATCCCGACGATCCGCGCTTCAACCGCTTCATCGGACGGAAGGTCCTCCTGCCATTGACCACGCGCCTGATTCCGGTCGTAGGCGACGCCATTCTGGTCGACCGTGAATTCGGCACCGGCGCGGTCAAAATCACGCCGGCGCATGATTTCAACGACGAGAAAGCGGGGCAGCGGCATGGCGCGCCGAAGATCGCCATTCTGGACCGGCAGGCCCGGATAACCTCAGAGATCGAGAATGTCGGGTCAGAGGTCATGGGGAAAATCATGCTATTGGATGTGCAGGAGGCTCGGGCCGGCGTGGTGGAACTACTGAAACGAGGGAACCACTTGGTCAAGGTCGAGGAACACACCCACACCATCGGCACCTGCTATCGCTGCCAGACCGTCGTGGAGCCGTACGATTCGCCCCAATGGTTCGTGCGGGTCAATGACCCCGAAAATTCCCTGGCGCAGCCGGCGATCGACGCCGTGCGCGACGGCCGGATTCAATTCATCCCCGAGGGGTGGAAGAACAATTACTTCGGCTGGATGGAACAAATTCAAGACTGGTGCATCTCCCGGCAGATCTGGTGGGGCCATCAGATTCCCGCCTGGTATTGCCGCCGCTGCAGCCTCGATGCCCTGTTACACACGGCGCCGGACGGCATGCCCATTATCGAGGCCGCTGCCACGCCGATCGTCGCTCACGCGCCGCCCGATCGCTGCCCAGCCTGCGGCAAGACGGAGCTGGTCCGGGACCCCGACGTCCTCGACACCTGGTTTTCATCGGCGCTCTGGCCCTTTTCCACACTCGGCTGGCCCAAAAAGAACGCGGATCTTGCCGCGTTCTATCCCACGTCGACGCTGGTCACCAGTTTCGATATTATCTTTTTCTGGGTCGCCCGGATGATCATGATGG
>CAZJRH010000312.1:0-3043 GCA_964548215.1 uncultured Nitrospirota bacterium | reverse complement strand
ATCGTCTTGATCGGGATCAGCGCCTGATCGTGATACATGGCCACCACCGCTTCAAACTCCCCCTGGTGCGCACGGCGAATGAGCGTGTCGGCGGGATAGGGGCCCGACACATTGATGCCCAAGCGCCGGGCCCGCCGAATCGCCGGAACGATGACGCAGGCCTCCTCGTCGCCGAAGCGCCCGTGATCGCCGGCGTGGGGGTTGAGGCCGGTCACGCCGATGGGGGCGCCGGGTCGCCGGAACCAGTCGCGCAGGGCGCGGGCCGTGAGCTGGATCGCGGTCAGCACCTTCTGTGTTGTCAGTCGCTGCGACAGCGTCCGCATCGAGACGTGCGTGGTCGCCAGCATGATCCGCAGCCCGCCGCCCACCATCATCATGCCGACGGCGCTTGCGCCGGTGAGCGATGCCAGAAATTCCGTGTGGCCTTCGAATGGGTAGCCGGCCCGCGCCAGGCCGACCTTGTGGATCGGCCCGGTGGTGATCGCCTCCAGCCGGCCCGCCTGAGCCCACGCCGTGGCCTGCTCGATCGCCTGCGCGGCCAAGCGTCCGCCGGCGGCGGTCAACCGGCCTGGCGCGGGCACCGATCGGGTCTTGCCGATCGGGACGATCGGAATCACACGCGAGGACGCCGCATCCCCCGGCCCATGATCGCCGTCTATGAGGATGAACCGGAGCGGGAGTTTGAGTCGCTTGGCCAGGCGTTGAAACAGTTGCGGCTCGCCGAAAATGACCGGCCGGCACCAGGCGAAGGGCCGGCGCGTGGCGAGCGCCTTGAGGATGATCTCGGGGCCGATGCCCGCCGGATCGCCCATCGTGATGCCGATCCGGGGGCGGCGTGTGCGTTCACGGGTCACAACAGAGCTTATACCCTATTTCACCGTGAACTGTGAACTATGAACTGCGAACGAATTACTGGACCATCAATTGTGTGGGAACATCCGGCGGAAGCGTGAGCCGGTTCTGATCGTAGGCGATCTGAAATTGCTCGAAGACTTTGGGGTCAAACTGGCTGCCCGACGCTTTGACGAGCAGTGACATCGCCTGCTGGGGCGGCATGCCCTGCCGGTAGCTCCGGTTGGTCGTCATCGCGTCATAGGCGTCGGCGATGGCGATGATCCGGCTTGCCAGGGGGATCTGCTCGGCCTTCAGCCCGTCGGGGTAGCCCTTTCCGTCATAGCGTTCGTGCTCATGGCGCACCGCGTGGGCGATCGTCTCGAATTGCTTCACCTTGCTGAGAATCTCGGCGCTGCGTAGGGGATGCTGCTTCATTTCCACCCATTCGTCCTCGTCGAGCGCTTCCGGTTTCAGCAGGATGGACTCCGGCACGGCGATTTTGCCGACGTCGTGGAGCACCGCGGCCAGATAGACCTCTTCGCGTTGATCGGGCGGCAGATGGAGCTGGTCAGCGATGATCCCGGAATAATAGGCGACGCGCAGCGAATGGCCGTGGGTGTAGGGATCCTTGGCGTCGATCGCGCTCGCCAGCGATTTGACCGTGCTCAGGAACAATTCCCGCACTTCGGCGAACAATCGCGCATTCTCCAGCGCGATGGCCGTCTGCCGGGCGATCGATTCCAACAACTTCAGCTCGTTCGTGCTGAATTCGACGCCGCCCTCCTTGTCGCTCAGGTTGATGACGCCCAGCACCCTGCCGCTGGTGATCATCGGCACCGAGAGCAGCGAGGTGACGTGATAGGGCGGCGGGATGAACCGGGGATGTTGGCTGACGTCGCAGACGATCTTGGCCGAGCCGGTCCGGACCACCTCTCCGCTGATGCCTTCGCCGGGCGGGAGCGTGAAGGGCGGGAGCGTCTCGCCGTTTTTGCGCGTCGCATAGACGGCGGTCAGGCCGCCGGCCGCGTCCTTCACCAGGATGGCGATGTGGTCGCAGGAGACCACCCGCCGGATCTGCTCGACCACGTTGTGATAGACCGGGCCGGGGGTCGGGTCGGCGCCCAGCTTCGCCGAGAGTTCGTAGTGCAGATTTAATTCTTCATAATTGCGGACGATTTCCCTCGACAGATCCTCCATCTCCTGCTGCAGGTCGAGCAGCCCCTGCAGATGCAGGCGGAGCAGCCGCGTGAGCGGCAGCAATTGCCCGGACGAGTCGCCGTAGCTGGCGATGCTGCCCACCAGCACCGATTGGGTGAAGAGCCCGCTGGTGGCGAATTCCACGTTGTGCGTGCAGACCCACGACAGCGTCGGGTTGTCGGGCGTCAGCGCCAGCGCCATCGGGGCAAGCGAGCGCAGGCACTCGGCCGCGTCCTCCTCCGGATGGTGCGCCGTGGACGGGATTTTCGGCCACTGCACCTCGATCTCGCCGAGGGGCGAGAGAAAGGCCAGGGGAACATTCCCCAGGCGGCCGGCTTCCATGAAGATCTGTTCGATTTCCTGCCGGGGAATGGGTAGCAGGGTCATGATTGGCTCCCCGGTTTGTGGGGGCCCGCCGGCGCGCGTGCGGCCGCGACCGGTTCGGACGTCGGGCGGAGCACCGGTGGCATGACAATCGGCAGGGTGAACAGAAACGCGCTGCCCTCCCCCATGATGCTTTCGCACCAGATGTCGCCGCCCAGATGCTGGATGATCTCCCGGCACAGGGCCAATCCCAGCCCGGTGCCCTTCGGTTTCGATAGGTTGGCATCGGTGACTTGGTGAAATTTCTCAAAAATTGCCGCCAACTCATGCGTCGGAATCCCGATGCCCAAGTCCTTGACGAAGATGGTCAGCATGCCGGGCTGGCCGCCCCGGCTCCCGCCGTCCGGCCGGGCGGGGCTTGGCGCCGTTCCCTCCGGCGCCCACTGGGCGCCGACGGTGATGACGCCCTGGGGCGTGAACTTCATCGCGTTGCTCAACAGATTTTCCATCACCTGCACCAGTTGGTCGCGGTCGCCCAGCGCCAACGGCAGCGACGACGGAAGGTCAAGCGTGAGCGTCAGCGGTTTTTTCATGGCGATCGCCTGCATTTGCTTGACCGTGTAGCGCAGGATATGGCCCAGGTCGATCGGCTGGATGACCCATTCCACCTTCCCGGCCTCGATCTTCG
>CAZJRH010000311.1:0-7454 GCA_964548215.1 uncultured Nitrospirota bacterium | reverse complement strand
TCCTCAAGGAGGGCGAGCGGGCCACGCCGCAGGAGATCATCGCGTTTTGCGTCAAGGAGCTTGCCAAGTACAAGGTCCCCAAGTTTGTCGAGTTCCGGACGGAACTGCCCAAGACGATGGTGGGCAAGGTTCTGCGCCGGCAATTGCTGGATGAAGAGATGCGAAAAACGCCGCCCGGCCGGCCAGCCAGCCCCGGCAGCGCCGTGCAGGAAGCGAAACTATGAGCACGCCGCAGGTCGTCATCATCGACGGGGTGCGCACGCCGGTCGGCAATTTCGGCGGGGCGCTCAAGGATCTGACCAATCATAAGCTGGGCGAGCTGGTCACGCGCGAACTCATGAAGCGCACGGGGCTGGACCCGGCCGAGGTCGAAGAGGTGATCATCGGCTGCGTGGGCCAATACAGCGACGCCACCAACCTGGCCCGCGTGGTCGGCCTGATGGCCGGCCTGCCGATCACCACGCCGGCCTACACCGTGGCCCGGAACTGCTCGTCGGGCCTGCAGGCGCTGGTCAACGCCGCGCAGAACATCAAGGCCGGCGACGCCGACGTGCAGATCGCCGGCGGCATCGAGAACATGAGCCGCGCGCCCTACGTCTCGCGTGACATGCGCTGGGGCAAACGGCTGCGCAGCGGTGAATTCATCGACAGCATTTGGGAAGGACTGACCGACGCCTTCTGCGGCCAGATCATGGGCTGCACGGCGGAAAATCTGGCCGAGGATTACAACATTCCCCGCGTGGAGCAGGACAAGTTCGCCGTCCTGTCGCACAAGCGGGCCTTTCGCGCGATCCGCGAAGGAAAGTTCAAGGATGAAGTGATGACCATCATGGTGCCCAAGCGCGCGGCGGGCAAGGCAGTGACGCCGGAACCCTTCAGCCAGGACGAGGGGCCGAACGTCGCGCTGACCGAGCAGCAACTGGCCCTCTATCCGCCGATCTTCAAGGAGGGCGGCACGGTGACCGGCGGCAACGCCTGTCCGCTCAACGACGGCGCGGCCATGATGCTGATGATGTCGGCCGAACGGGCCAAGGCGCTGCGGCTGACGCCGCTGGGCACGGTGCGGTCGTATGCGTTCATCGGCGTCGATCCGACGCGCATGGGGATCGGCCCGGCCGAGGCGATTCCGCTGGCATTAAAGAAAGCGGGAGTGGGGCTCAAGGACGTGCAGTTGTTCGAGATCAACGAGGCCTTCGCCGCGCAGTATCTGGCGGTGGAGAAGAAGCTGGGGTTGAATCGGGAGATCGTCAACGTCAACGGCTGAGCGATCGCATTGGGCCATCCGCTCGGTATGAGCGGGACGCGCCTGGTGCTGATCCTGCTTCGCGAAATGCAACGGCGAAACCTGACGCTCGGCGTCGCCAGCCTGTGTGTGGGCGGCGGTCTCGGAGCGGCCATGGTCGTGGAGCGCACATGATCACAATGAATCAAGTCGAAGGACAGGAATTGCATGTGTACGATGCGGTGCGGATGGTCTTCGGCGCGGCCCTGCTGGTGATGGGAGTGCTGATGGCCGCCATGGGGTTGCTGGCCGGCCGCGCGGTTCCGCTCGGGGTGGTGTTCGGCGTGGCGGCGACCTATATGGTTGTGGGCGCTGGGATGCTCGCCCGGCAGGCCTGGTCGCGGTGGGGCTTTTACATTCTCGGCGGGATGACCCTCGTGGGGGCGGCGCAGGCGGCGTTGAGAGCCCATGTGCTGGAGCGCAGCGTGAGCTGGGATCGTCCGATCGCCCTGGCGGTGGGCCTCTTCTTTGCCTGGGGGTTGTGGATGCTGAGCCGGCCGGTGGCAAAGGCGGGATGGCGTAAGGGGTAGTGGGGAAAAGGCGGATTAAGGATTAGAAAAGAAAGAGCGGATTAAGGGGTAAGAACGCCTGGCGAGCAAAATGGGGGCAGATTTATTTTTCCCATGGCCGGGCGGTAGGAAAACAAAAAATAAATCTGTCCTCATTTTTGGCGGAGTGTGAGTGGATAACAGGAGAGCGAATGTACATCTATAAAGCCGCCGTGATCGGCGCGGGGACCATGGGCGCGCAGATCGCCCAGGTGATCAGCTACTCCGGCGTGCCGGTGCTGCTGAAGGACCTGAAGCAAGAACTGGTCGACAAAGGGCTGGCCACCGTCCGCAAGACCTATCAGGGGCGTGTCGATAAGGGCAAAATGACCGCCGCCGAGATGGAGCAAAAGCTGGCGCTGGTCACGGGCGTGACCACGTACGACGACTTCAAGGATGTTGATCTCGTCATCGAAGCGGCGTTTGAAGATCTGACCGTCAAGCGGAAACTGTTTCAGGAGCTTGAAGCGGCGGTGGGGGAGTCGGCGATTCTGGCGACCAACACCTCCGCCCTGTCGATTTCGGGAATCGCCGCGGCCGTCAAGCGGCCGGAAAAGGTGGTCGGTCTGCACTTTTTCAACCCGGCCCACGTGATGAAGCTGGTCGAGGTGATTCCCGGCCTGGCCACCTCGTCCGAGACGGTCGATGACGTTGTCGCCTTCGCCGAGTCGCTCCGCAAGATTCCCGTGCGGGTGCAGGAGTGCGCCGGTTTTCTGGTGAACCGGCTGCTGATGCCCTATCTGAACGAAGCGGCCTTCGCACTGCAGGAAGGCGCCGGCTCGATCAAAGAGATCGATCAAGCCATGGCTGCGGCCGGCCTGCCGATGGGCCCTTTTCTGCTGCTCGACATGGTCGGCATCGACGTCTCCGATAAAGTCTCCGCAATTCTGTACGACTCGTACGGCCCTCGAATGACGCCGGCGCCCATTCTGGGCGAGCTGGTGAAGCAGGGCCGTTTAGGCCAGAAAAATGGCCGCGGCTTCTATGTTGAGGGCGAGGACAAGGAGCTGCCCGCGCTGCTCGCACAATTGCAAAAGACGCATGCATTGAAAAAGACCGCCTTCTCGCCCGAGCGGCTGCTGTTGCCGATGATCAACGAAGCGATCATCTGCCTGCAGGAGGGCGTCTCGACGGCGGCCGACATCGACATCGCGATGATGGCGGGCACCGGTTTTCCCCAGGACACGGGCGGGCCGTTGCACTATGCCGACCAGATGGGAATCGACCGAGTGCTCGAAGAGCTGACGCGACTGAGCAAGGAGCTGGGCCCGCGCTTCTGGCCCGCGCCCATGCTGAAGCGGATGGTGGCGGCCAATTATCTGGGCGTCAAAACGAAACGGGGATTTTTCACTTACTGAACAAAAATAGGACAGATTTGAATCTGTAAAAATAAATCTGTCCTATTTTTGTGGGAGACACAGTGGCTGACCAATTGGTAACGACACAGATCGAAGACGCCATCGCGACGATCACGATCAATCACCCGCCGGCCAACGCGCTGTCGCTGGCCGTGATGCAGCAGTTGGACGCGGCCGTGACGGCCCTGACGGCCGATCCCGCGGTCAAAGTCATGGTGTTGACCGGGGCCGGCAGTGTGTTCGTGGCCGGCGCGGATATCAGGGATGTGGCGCAGATTTCGTCGGCCGCCCGGGGGCGGGAGCTGACGAGCCACGGGCAGGCGATCTTCGACAAGATCGAGCGGTCGTCCAAGCCGGTGATCGCCGCGATCAACGGCCTCTTTTGCCTGGGTGGCGGGCTGGAGCTGGCGATGGCCTGCCACATTCGGATCGCCGGCGACCGGGCGCGGTTAGGCCAGCCGGAGATCGATTTGGGCATCATGCCGGGTTTCGGCGGCACGCAGCGGCTGCCGCGCATCGTCGGGCCGTCGAAAGCGGCCGAGCTGATTCTGACCGGCGACAAGATTACCGCGCAGGAGGCCAAGGAGATCGGGCTGGTCAACAAGGTGGCGCCCGACGCGGAAGTGCTCAAACAGGCGCAGGGGCTGGCCAAAAAGATCGCCTCCAAGGGGCAGGCGGCCGTGCGCGCCGCCATGGCCGGCATCCACGCGTCGCTGAGCGGGCCGCTGGCCGATGGTTTCAAGAAGGAATCGGAATTGTTCGGCGCGCTCTGCGAGACGGCCGACATGAAAGAAGGCATCAAGGCGTTTTTGGAAAAGCGACAGCCGAAGTGGTCGGATAAGTAAAGGGGTAAGGATTAAGGGGTAGTGAGGTAAGGGCGGATTAAGGGAGAAGGATCAACGATGGCGGTGGAGCGGCGAGGGAAAACGGCGTTGGTGCTGGCCGGCGGCGGCTTTCCCGGATTCATGTATGAGATCGGCTGTCTGACGGCGATCGACGAGATTTTCGAGCCGGGTTTCGGCGTCAACCAGTTCGACATCTACGTGGGCACCAGCGCCGGCTCGGCGGTGGCGTCCCTGATCGCCAACGGCGTGAAGCCCCGGGAGATTTTCGATGCGATCACCAACGACACCGACAGTCCCTACAACTTCAAGCGCGAGAACATCTACGACTTCGGCTACCAGGAAACCTGGGAGCTCTTCAAGCGGTTGATGAAAACCGTCGCGCCCCTGGCGCGCTACTACCTCAAAAAGCGCTCGACGTTCTCAATACTCGACCTGGTCTACATGCTGCAGGAAAATCTGCCCTCCGGCATTTTCACGCTGAGAAACTTCGACGCCTATCTGACCGACTTTTTCAGCCGGGAGGGGCGCACGAACGACTTTCGCAAGCTGCGCCGCCAGCTCTACATCCCCGCCGTGGACATCGATTACGGGCGTTACGACGTCTTCGGCGAGCCCGGGTTCGACGACGTGCCGATCTCGCTGGCCGTGACCGCCTCTTCCGCGATGCCGATCGTCTTTCAGCCGGTCACGATCAAGGGGCGCGACTACATGGACGGCGGCGTCGGGCGGGTCGCCTACATGGACGTGGCGATCAACCACGGCGCGGAAATGATGCTGGTTCTCAATCCGATTCAGCGGGTGGAAAACGACCGGAACCGCTTCTGCCTCACTTCCATCTCCGGCGAGTGCGTCAGCATCAAGGAAAAGGGTCTGTCGTTCGTGTGGGATCAGGCGCAGCGGGTCAGCACCGCGTCGCGCCTCTACATGGCGATGAAGCGGTACAAGGCCGAGCATCCGGAAAAGGATTTCCTGCTCCTGCAGCCCAACCCCTCCGACGCGGTCATGTTTCTCTACAACGTGGTCAGCATGAGCGCCAAGCTGGAAGTGCTCAACTACGGCTACTCCTCCACCGTGGCCACGGTGACCCAGCAATTTGACAGTTACCGCGAATGTTTTGCAAAATGCGGGATCAAAGTGACGCTGGACCGGCTGGCTCCCAAGAAACGAAAATGGGATTGATCCCCGCAGTTCCCGTTCTCCCGTCCACTCTTTCAGAATCCTCTCCGCGCCCAACCCAGTGAGCCACGCATCCGCGCAAGAGACGGGCGGCCCGGGCAGGCAGGGCGTCCGGCTGGACCTCCTGTGCGGCACGCTGCTGCTGGGCGGCGGCTCGCTGTTGTTCCTTGCGCCGTTTCAGACCGGCTCCTATTACATCGACTGGATCTCCGGCGCCTTCTTCGGCGTGATGGTCGGCCTGAGCGAGGGCTATCTGACCGTCGCCCGCTTTCATGAACGGCTGCGCGACGGCGCCGTGCTCCTGCGTTGCCGGCGGGGTGTTCCCGAGGGCGCCGGCAGCGCGCTGACCGTGCTGGCCATGCTCGCGCTGGGGATGGTGTTGATGATCGCCGTCTCCGGCTCCGTCGCCCAACTGACCAAAATCCCGCTGTATGTGTTCAACACCTTGTGCGGCGCCTGGGGCGCCCTCTGGGTGGTCTATCTGGGTGTGCTCCTGAGTTGGGCGCTGGTCCGGGGGCGCCGGCTGGGGGCGCCGATCCGCGTGCGGTGCCTGGGCGTGGATGTACGGCCGCACTCCTGAGCCGGGGACAGATTTGAAATCTGTCCCAGGGGGGGTGTGTCCTCCGCCCATACATTGACATCGGTGAACGCCATCCGTTAAGGTCTGACCGGTTTATCACCCTCGGAAAGGAGTTACGGCAATGGGTTCATTGATTGTGCTGCTGCTTTTACTCGGAGTGGGGCTGTACGTGATGACGATCGTGCAACAAGGGAAGCCGCCGCAGATTCCGGTTAAGACGATCGTGATCGGCGTGGCGCTGCTGCTGGTGGTGGGTCTGACCACGCAATCGTTTGAAAGCGTCGGCGCGGGAGAGCGCGGCGTCGTGTTCAACATGCTGGCCGGCGGCGTGCAGGACCGGGTGTTGTCCGAGGGGCTGCAATTCAAAATTCCCGTGGTGGAAGACATCATCCCGATCGACATCAAGGTGCAGAAATCCGAGACCGACGCGACGGCGGCTTCGAGGGATCTGCAGATCGTCCGATCCCGGATCGCCCTGAACTATCACATCGATCCGGAGCGGGTGAATGTCGTCTACCGGCGGGTCGGAGCGGAATTCAAATCGCGCGTGATCGATCCGCAGGTGCAGGAGGCCGTGAAGGCGATCTCGGCAAAATACACGGCCGAAGAGCTGATCACCAAACGGCCGCAGGTCCGGGACGACATCAAGGAGGCGATGACCGCGCGCTTGCGGGAGTTCGACATCGTGGTGGACGAATTCAATATCATCGACTTTGCCTTCTCCGACGAGTTCAACAAGGCGATCGAGGCCAAACAGACGGCCGAGCAGAATGCGCTGAAGGCGGAGCGTGATCTCGTTCGGATCAAAACCGAAGCCCAGCAGATGGTCACGCGGGCCAAGGCGGAGTCCGACTCCCAGCGCTTGCAGCGTGAGACGATTACGCCGATCCTGCTCCAGTTGCGGGCGATCGAGAAGTGGAACGGCGTCCTGCCGCAGGTGACGGGCGGCGCGATGCCCTTCATCGATGCGAAGGCGGTGATGGGCAAGTAGCGCGACAACGCTGAAACGGCGCGGGGCTGCCTGGCATTCGTTGGGCGGCCCCGTTTTGTTTCTAAATGGAACGAGGAGGGGGTTCCATCACATTGAAAAGAGGCAAGGACCGGTCTGGCAAGGATAACATCTTGTCGGTAGTGGGTCAGTTTCACATGGGCATGTATCAAAAATAGGGACACGTCCCAATTCTCCTCGTTTCTGCGCGTTAAGAACGATAATTGGGACGTGTCCCCATTTTTGCCCCGCTGAAACCTTGAAACTGACCCACTACCATCTTGTCCACTTTGTTGAAATTGTGAAATGCGCCGGATAGCCCTGATATTTCTGTATGTTAGATTGCAAATCCGTTTGACTTCATCGACGATGTTGTGATATGCCTAAACGTTCGTCGGGTGGGCGCCATTTCTCCCTTGTCATCGCGGAAGCTCCAGACCGATCGATCAACCGGATGGGCGGATGAAACGGATTACCTGGTTGGTATTGTGCAGCATCATGTGGACCGGATCGGTCAGTTTCGCCCAGCCGTTCCCGGAATCAATCCGGCGTTCCCCTGATCCGACAGAGCCGTTCAATCGCACGTTCACCTTTGCCGGGCGGAGTTTTCCCGGCATGCAGGCCCTTTCCACGCCCATCGATCCCGAGCAGTATGTTGTCGGGCCGGGCGACGGCCT
>CAZJRH010000310.1:0-6704 GCA_964548215.1 uncultured Nitrospirota bacterium | reverse complement strand
CCTCTGTCTTACCGCGGCTGCTGGCACAGAGTTAGCCGTGGCTTCTTCTGGAGGTACCGTCAGTCCCGGTGGTGTTGGCACCGAGAGGTTCTTTCCTCCTGAAAGAGGTTTACAACCCGAAGGCCTTCATCCCTCACGCGGCGTCGCTGCATCAGGCTTTCGCCCATTGTGCAAGATTCCTCACTGCTGCCTCCCGTAGGAGTCTGGGCCGTGTCTCAGTCCCAGTGTGGCTGGTCGTCCTCTCAGACCAGCTACCCGTCAAAGCCTTGGTGGGCCGTTACCCCCCCAACTAGCTGATGGGACATGGGCTCATCGAAGAGCAATAGCTTGTAAACAGAGGCCACTTTTGACCGCATCCCCATCGGGACGTGGTCTTATGCGGTATTAGCCCCCCTTTCGGAGGGTTATCCCCCACTCTTCGGCAGATTACCCATGCATTACTCACCCGTTCGCCACTTTACCGCCCCCCTTGCGAGGGGTTTCTCGTTCGACTTGCATGTGTTAGGCGCGCCGCCAGCGTTCGTTCTGAGCCAGGATCAAACTCTCCATGTAAACTCATGGAAGAGTCGGAAACCTGTATTGCTTTGGCCGACTCTTACAACTTAATTGACAGAACCCGCCAATCCGCTCATTCACGCTATTGAATTGTCAAAGAACACACGCTCTTCAGCCACCCTTCAACAGAGAGGCTGAAGAACCAAACATCAGATCAATCAAAGAAACGAGAACAGAAAATCCGGGAAAACCAGGGGGAAACCGAACTAACCGACCGCTGCTACAGCGGCAGATCCCATTCCCGCATCCGACACTTATCAAGACCACCTTCAAAGACCACTTCAAACACGAAGCGTACTATAAACCCACGGGTCCCTGATGTCAAGATGTTATTAACAACCACCGGCACGGCCAGGACCGGCGCCCCGGAACCACAGTCAGCCATTGACAAACGCCGAAAAACCCGTACAATGCCGACGCACACAATCCCCCAACATCAAAGGACAACCATGGCCAGAGGACGCGAACGGCAACGGGAATTACGACGGCAGCAGACGCGATTGCGCACGCGACGACAGGCGGCAAAGCGAGCCAAAATGACCCAGAAAAAGAAACCCGGTTAGCCGTCAACCGGATCAGGCAATGCGGTGGCCAGGAGCACGGCCTGCGCCACCTCTCGCATACTCTTGCGGCTGTTCATGCTCTGCCGCTGTAAAAACTGAAACGCCAGTTCCTCGCTCAGGCCGCGCTGTTTCATCAACGCGCCCTTGGCGCGCTCGATAATTTTTCGAGTCTCCAGCGCCTCTTGCATCGCGAATGCCCGCTCGAGGAGCCGTGTGTGCTCGATGGCGACCGCGGCTTGATTCGCCACCGCCGACAGCACTTGAATCTCCTCCCCCGTGAACCGGTGCGGCTGCGACGTATAGCTGTTGATCACGCCGATGACGCGGTCTTTGATCATCATCGGCACGCAGAGCAACGAACGCAGGCCTTCCCGCTTGGCCAGATCGGGCATCATATACCCCGGCTCCGTCGTCACATCGAGCACCGCCAGCGGCCGCCGCTCCTTGACCGCCCGCCCGCTGACGCTTTGACCGATCCGAATCGGCGGTTTGTTCCGGTACGCCTCGCTCAAGCTTTGCGTGGCCTTGATCGCCAGCTCCTGCCGCTCATCGTCCACCAGCATAATGGCGCAGATCGTCGATCCCATCATCTGCGCGGTCATCGTGACGATCAAATGCAGGATTTCCTCAAGGTACCGGTTGGAGGCGATGGTCTGGCTCACCTGTGACAACATCTCAACCTGCTTGGCCTTCTCCTTCATCGACGCATACAAACGGGCATTCTCGATCGCCGCGCCCGCCTGGCGCGCGATGGTTTCGACCAGCGCGATTTCGCCTGGAGCATATTGATGCGGCCGCTTGTGCTGGACGTTAATCACGCCGATGACCCGTCCCTGGTGAATGACGGGCACGGAAAAAAACGCCTGGTAGCGATCTTCGGGAAGGTTGTGAAAGAATCTAAATCGCGGGTCATCGCTGGCGTGGCGGGCGATCATCACCGGCGTCCGCTCCTTGGCGACCCATCCGGTGATACCTTCGCCGATCCCAAGCGTGATGCGGCCGATCAGTTTCGGGTGGGGATTTTTCGACGCCCGCAACACCAATTCGTTCCGTCCCCCATCCAACAGGTAGAGCAAACAGGCATCGGCCCGCGTGACATCGACCACCATCTCCACCAAATAGCGAAGGATCGTATCCAGATCGAGCGTGCTGTTGACGGTCTCGCTCAGCCGGTGCAGAAGGGCGATTTCCTTTGTCTTCTGGCGGAGTTGCCGGGTCAGACTGGCGGATGGTTTTGAAGCGGCCATAGAAGTCTAGTGTCGGCCGTGAGAATAGCATAGAATAAAAAACAATATCCACTATTGCCAGATAATCGTTTCCAGGGAAAACGACAGCGCGGCGACCGGTTCCTGGACTCGATAATGCGGGGTTACTTGGGGTTGCCCGGAGAGTCGGGTGACGGCGGAAGGACGGTAAAGGTAAAATCCTGCTCCGTTTTGCCGCCGTGTCCATCGGTGGCGGCGATCCGATAGATGGCCTTTCCGACAAATTCAGGCGGAACGTTCCATGTGATGACACCCGTTGACGAATCAATCCGCATCCCCGCCGGCCCCGAATGGAGCGCATAGGTGAGCGCATCGCCGTCGAAATCTGTGGCGTTCAGTTGATAGGTGTAGACTGCGCCGTCAAATTGATACTGTTCATGCTCGTTCACCATCGGCGGCTGGTTCACGATTTCCCTGTCCAGCACCAGGGAGGCGCCGTGGTCCGCGCCGTCAAACGGCGTGATCCTGACTGAAACTTTATCCCCCCTCTTGAGCGGCGCATCGATGCGCTGACCGTTTCCCGCGGGGTCCCCGTTTTTTGTCCACTCATACTGAAGCGTCACAGCATCCTGATCCGGATCGCTTGCCACAACCTCAACGCCCAGCGCATCACCCGGCTTGAACGTCTCGAGCATCATCTTTGCCTGACTGATTTGAGGCGGATGATTTGTCACGTTGCTGGAGCCGACCACCGCCTCCGGATCATGCGGCGCACTCTCGGTCCGCACCGTGGTCTCATCGGCTTCGGATGCCGGGCCGACCGTCGAGGGCCTCTCGGATGTGCACGAAAGCAACAGCAAACACAGCGTCGATGCCAGCACGGGTTTCATGGCCGTCAGTACTCGTACAGAACGGACATCCGGGCCCGCTCCACGGGATTCGCCAGATTTTGCGAGAGGATTTCAATCGTGTGGAGGTAACTCAACGGCACCGGGGCAATTTCCCCCGGGTTCATGATGACGACGCCCGTCTTGAGCAGCCCCGCATCCGCGCCGGAGTTGCCCTCGACCGTGTGGGCAATTTTCGAATACACCCGATACCCGCCAAGATCAAACCGCAGATCGTAGCTGCAGGCCGCCGGCGTGAGGCAGTTGGTCGGATCGATCGACATGTTGCTGGAGCATCCCGCCCAGCTTGCCGTCGGCTTTGTGAGCTTGTTGGTGACACAGCCGGACGTTGTCGTGATCGAAAAACCTGAGAGGGGAATCAACGGATCTCCTCTGGCTCCAATAAATTGATAGACCACGTCGCCCCCCCCCGCCGCTCCTTGCAAGGCGGTTTTGTACCTTTTTTGCATGCCCGAGGTTGACGTCCCCGTGCTGATCATCGTGACCAACGCCGCCATGATGATCAACATGATGGCCGCAAGAATCAGGACCATCAACAGAACCGAGCCATGTTGCTCTTTTAATCGCCTCATCGGGAGCTCTCTCTTTGCCTTATAGGCTGATGCCAACGGTATAGACCTTCCATCGGTAATTCTGCCAATCGGCGCCGAGGGCCGTCAGGTCAAAGATGCTTCCCCACCCGAATTCTCCGACCGTCACTGTTCCGGTGGGATAGGTATACCGGCGGTCCACTTGCCCTTCCTGAGCCAGAATATAGACTCGTACTTCTCTGAGCTGCGCCCGGATGGCCGCCGCATTCAGGCCGGTAATATTATTCGTACGGTTGTCAACCTCACCGTCAGGGGGGGCGGTGGTATCCAAAAAATAAACCACCTGCAAATCCGCCACGCAATCCCACAGCACCATCTGATTGGCCAGACTGCCGTTGGCATGACTCATGGCGGCCTTGATCAAGCGGCCGGTATTGGGGGCGCATCGCGGCGGCACATCGGTTGTGTCAATAAAATAGTCGGCGCGGTTAAACGGCGCCCTGAGGTCGGCCGGGTCAACGCCGTAGATGACGTGGACCGTCGATGAATCCGCCGGGTCAAAAGCGGCCGTATTCCCATACGTCGTCCAGAAATTCAGTCCATCAACGATCAACGCATGCCGATCGGCGGTGGGCGTTCCCACATTCTGGACGATGACCCTGTGCCCGTTGGCCAGGTTCTCCGTCGCCGGCATCCATGACCACTTGACGTTCCCCGTTTGAAGCGTCGTCCACAGGTCGGAGGCCGGGTTTTGTACCACGTTGACCGATTTGATGATCAGATAATCGGAATCGTTCGCGCCTATAGTGATGATGTCGTTTCCGCTGACAATCGCCTTGGGAGCGGCCGGAGGGACGTCATTATAATTCTGCCCCGGCGCTCCCACCACCTCACCGTACGCGGCGCCGGCAACGTCCCACGGCAGTCCGTACCCGGCATTTTGCAGATCGTTTCTCAACAGCTCGAAACCGATCAGCCCTTCGATATTGGTTTCGGCAATCCGGCTTTGCTGTTTGAAGTTTCTGAAAATCTCGATAAACACGGTCGATGCCGCTGCAAGGGTGATGACCGAGACGGCCATGGCAATGATCAGCTCGATCAAGCTGAATCCGCTCTGCCGTCGGATCATGCTCTCCTCCGAAGCGTCTGAATCACGTGCGTGTGGGTCTGTCCCTTCCATGCCCACGCAACGGTCACATTGACCTGCTTGTTGTCGGCGTTGACGTCCGTCACAGTCCGTGTGACCGCATAATTCCGATCCGTACCACGAAAATTCCTCGTCACCGTTGAATTGGTTATCCCGGCCGGTAAATGATCATCAATGGCATTAAAGGCGACATCCCTGGCCTCATTCATTGAGATGTCCGCCACGTTCACCGCCTCGTCCCGGAGGGCATTTCTCAAGTTGGTATGTATGGCCAGCGTCGCCGTCTCCAATACAGCCAGAAAGGTCACGAGAGAGACAAGCAGGGCGACCATCACCTCGACCAAGCTAAACCCCTTTTCAGTTCGGATCACAGTCAGCTCCATTCATCCGGCCCAGGCTGATCTTCGTCGAGGTGATTTGCAGGCAGTCGTAATCCGCGCTGACACCCGACGTAATGTAAATGGCCTCGGCATCCGGAATCACCCCCACGGCATCGGAGATCACACCATTGGCACCAAACGCCAACAGTTCCGCATCGGCCGACCAGTTCAGCGTCAACGGAACGGCTTGAGTTTTCACAAGAGCGTCGGCGACTTGCAGCGCCCGGTCGCCGTCGGGCACAGGGTTCGTATCTTCATTCACCGTATATTGCGTCGCCGTGACACTGACAAAATGCGTCCGGTTCTTGTGGATGGCGGCAAGCCTGAAACTCATCAGATCCACATATAATTCCTTGATTTCCGCCTCAACCTTATTTTTATCCGCCCACGATCGGAGGGAAAAGGCCATGGTGACAAGAATTGCGACAATAGCCAGGACCACCAGGATTTCAATCAGGCTCACCCCGCGCTGATTCCTCATGGATCGCTCATCGTTCCTTGCCGTGGAAGATTCGTTTAATGGGGGACGGTGTCGTCAGTAAATTCAAGCCCTGTCCCGTCGGCGGGACCCCTTCCAAGGCGCTCGTCTTTCTGCCGCCGCCGGCCGTGAAAGCATCGCCCAGATTCATCTGTTCGATGCTGCCGGTCGAAAGCTGAATCAGGGCTTTGCCCTTCAGCAGCGCGCCGGGAGCGCCGCCGGTGTCATATTTGACGGCCCAGATGAAGCTCTTGCCCCCGATTCCGCACTCATCGCCGTACGGCTTGAATGAAGTGAAAAACGTGACGCCGATCAGTGACGCCAGGGGGTCGGTGATCACCCGCTCGGCCTTGTAATTGGTGGCGGCCTCCGGGGCATACGTATAGCTGCCGGTGGGATCGAGATTGATGTACCAACCGTAATAGGTGGGCGACGTCGAACTCGCCGGCGCATCCGCGACGTTCGTGACATTCGTGAGATTTGCCAGGGTGCGGGCGGTCGTGCAATCGGGAACGAATCCGCTTGAGGAAAAACACGGCTCCTTCATTCCAAAGATCCGTCGTTGGGAATCGGGATCATCGACGACACCGGCATCCTCGAAATAATATCTCCCCGATCCAAACGACAACCATAAGGTCTCTGTTCTGGTATTTTGAATCTTGGTGATGGCGCTGGTCACGGGGCCGATGCCATCGATGACGAAACTCCAATCCCAATCGCTGGGATCGGCGCTTTCAACCTTGGGGGCGCCGACCGGGACGGCGGTGTTTTGATGCATCGTGATTCTTCCCACGCCGCCGTCGGTCCACGTCGTTCCGCTCGAGACCTTCTTGGTATACCCGGCGTAGATCACATCATCCTGGTAGTCCAACTCTGGATCGTCCGTGGAGTTCGTGAGCGAACCGGCGAACGCATTGGCAATGCCGGTATCAATCGTC
>CAZJRH010000309.1:0-3345 GCA_964548215.1 uncultured Nitrospirota bacterium | reverse complement strand
TCGGAACTGGGGGAGATTCCGAAAGGGTGGATGGTTGGGACGCTTGGAGTGCTTGGCGAACTGGCGATTGGTGGCGACTGGGGAGAAGACCATTCGTTCGCAGGTGCAGTCGAAGCAAACTGTCTGAGAGGCGTTGATTTAGAGCATCTACGAGAGTCTGGGCAGGCTTCTCCGCCGCGCCGTTGGTTCAAACCCTCAAGTCTTGAGCGCCGCGCAATGGATGACAGAGACGTACTCGTCGCAGGATCGGGCGCGGGACCCACGGGAAGGCCCCTCTGGATGTGCTCAAGTCTCGTGAGTGCGCTGGGGCCGAGTATCTATTCTAACTTCTGCAAGAGAATCCGCTGCGGAACTGCCGCTGGGGCACTTTACTTGGATGCATGGCTACATGAAATGCGACAGTCGGGAGAGATTTGGGAGCATGTGAACGGGACCTCGGTTCCAAACCTTGATGCCAGTTCACTCCTCGCAGGCAAGGAGATTCCGATACCGCCCATTGCAGTTCTGGACAGGTACTACGGTTTTGTTCGTCCGATCCGAGAAAAGCTCTACTCGGGCCAGAACCGCACACTCGCAACTCTTCGCGACACATTGCTGCCCAAACTCATCTCCGGCGAGCTGCGGTTGAACGGCACCGCGTCGTTCCTGGAGCTGCGACCATGAAGCTGACCCGGATCGGGAAGATCATGGGGCATCGAGTCTTCCTGGATTTCTCATGGCCACCAGCCCTACAACCCTTTGCGCAGTTCAATTTGATCTACGGATGGAATGGATCCGGCAAGACCACCCTCTCGGCGCTGCTCCGCCATTTACAGACGCGCTCGGTCGTCGTCGAGGGTGAAGTCGAATTCGAGATCGACGGCGCGAAGGTTGCGGGCAATGATCTGCCGAGTGCTCATTTGCCGCCTGTCCGAGTCTTCAACCGCGACTTCATCGCATCGATGATCTTCGCAGATGCCAGTCAGATGGATCCCATCTACTACCTCGGCGCGGACAGCGTCGAGAAGCAAATGCACGTCGAGAAACTGAAGAAGGATCTGGGCAAGGCGGAAACCGAAGTCGCCGGTGCTCGTACGAAGAAGTCCAGCGCCGAAAAGGCGCTAGACGATTTCTGCATTGGGAAGGCCAGAGTCATCAAGGAGATTCTGATCAGCTCTCGGTCCACGTCATACAACAACTACGACAAGAGACCTTTCAAGACAGCAATCGAGAAGTTGAACGAGACCTCTGCCGCTGATGCTCTACTGCCCGACGACGAGAGGCAGGTGCTCAGGAAACGGAAAGACTCTCAACCGAAAGACGTCGTCCAGGCATTTGCCATTGCAGTGCCTGACTTCGAAGGGCTCGCGGTCGAGGTCGACACGATCCTCCAGCGCTCGGTCGTCTCGCAGGTGCTAAACGAACTTGTTGCAGATCGCGAGGTCAGCGCCTGGGTGCAACAGGGCATGGCACTTCACTCGGGCGATCGCAAGAGCGTGACGTGCAGATTCTGCGACCAGTCACTGCCAGCAGTTCGCCTTCAAGAACTGGAAGCTCACTTCAGCGATACCTTCATGAGCTTTCAGGCTGAACTCACAGAGTTGGCGGAACGGATTGAGTCGCATCGAGAGGTTCTCGTTGGTGTACAGTTCCTTGACTCGAGCCGTTTGTATGACCATCTTGACAGCGAGCTACAGTCGGCCGTGGTCGAGACGAGGAGGCTCTTGGGAGAGGCTGCGGCCTTCCTAACGTCTTTGCACGAAATCGTTCTCCACAAGCGCGACACCCCGTTCAAGATCATAGCGTTGGAGAGCCTGGTGAAGGCAGGGCAACGCCCGGACCGTACCGCACTGGTGAACGCAATCGACACCGTTAATGCGGTCTTCGCGAAGCACAACGCCACGACGAACGACTTCAACAACCAGGTTGAGGAAGCATGTAGGTTGCTTGAGCAGTCGTATGTCGCCGAAGCCTTTTCGGAGTACTGCCAACTCCGGAACGCAGTGGATGCCGCGACGACGGCCCTGCAGGAGTTGGCCAACAACCCGACAAACCTAAAGGAACTGATCTCGGTTATCGAGCGGGAGATCGTTGAACATCGGCGACCGGCGGAGCAACTCAACGCCGAACTTCGCTCTTACCTGGGACATGATGAGCTTCGCCTTGAGGTAAAGGAGCACGGTTATACAATGACGCGGGGTGGCCAGCCGGCTAACAATCTCAGCGAAGGCGAGAAGACGGCGATCGCGTTCTTGTACTTCTTGAAGTCGCTGCAGGACAAGTCATTCGACCTTGCGAATGGCATCATTGTCATTGATGACCCGGTATCGAGCTTGGACGCCAACGCACTGTTTTCGGCGTTCGGCTACATGAAGGAGCAGACCAAATCGGCGGGACAGCTGTTCGTCCTGACCCACAACTTCGCATTCTTTCGTCAGGTGAAGAACTGGTTTCATCACCTGCCGAACCAAAGTAAGAAAAATCCGGACCTTCGCCCCGGGCGCTTCTACCTGTTGGTAGCCCGCGTGAAGGCGGGCCAGCGGATGGCCACTCTCGCACCGATTGATCCTCTTCTCGAACAGTACGAGTCGGAGTACCACTACCTGTTCAAGCGGGTTCACGAGGAAGCGCATCGCGACGACGGGGAGGTGAGGCTCGAGGAGTACTACGGATTACCAAACGTTGCCCGCAGGTTCTTGGAGGCATTTCTGGCGTTTCGCTACCCAGGCGTCGTGGGCGATCTGATCAAGCGAATGGAGAAGGTTGACTTCGATCAGAGCAAGAAGACCCGCATCCTGCGATTCCTGAATACCTACTCGCATTCAGGATGTGTCGCTGATCCCGAGCACGACCCCTCGATTCTCGCTGAAACGAAGCCGGTCCTTCGCGAAGTGTTGGAGCTGATCGAGAAATGCGATGCCGAACACTATCGAGGGATGGTGAGCATCGTCGCAACGGCGGCGGCTGAGAGCGATGACCAGTAGCTTCACCGAATCCATCGTCGAAGACGCCGCCCTCGCCTGGCTGGAGAGCCTGGGGTACGCAATGCTCCACGGTCCCGAGATCGCAGCCGGTGAGCCGGCAGCCGAGCGCAGTGACCCAAACTATCGTGATGTGGTGTTGGAGCGACGCCTGCGTCAGGCGCTCGTTCGCCTCAATCCCGACCTGCCTGCCGAGGCGTTGGAAGACGCCTACCGGAAACTCACGCGAACCGATGCACCTTCGTTGATCGAGCGTAATCGAGCTTTTCATCGGGTGCTTGTAGACGGAGTCCCGGTCGAGTACCGGAGATCGGATGGATCAATCGCAGGCGAACAGGCGTGGGTGCTCGACTTCAACCAACCCGACAACAACGACTGGTTGGCC
>CAZJRH010000308.1:0-2731 GCA_964548215.1 uncultured Nitrospirota bacterium | reverse complement strand
TCTCCTATCGTCTCGACAACGACGGTGAATCACAACTTACTGGTATCGCTCAACTACTTTTCGCTCAGGCTCTAATACCAAACTGCGCTGTGGGTGACTCACGTGTGGGGATTCCCTGTCGGCTGAAAGTCTGAAGCTATGCGATGGTGCTTTGGAGGGCGCGATCATGGGTTCAGCGATTGGTTTGCGGGAAGATTTTGACGGCCCTGCATTGAGGCGGTTGGCGCGATCATCGAGTAGCGCGAATCAGACCCGGCGGCTCTTGGCCTTGGCCGAGATTTACGATGGCGGCAGCCGGACTGCGGCGGCGCGGATCGGCGGTGTGGGCTTGCAGATCGTGCGGGACTGGGTGGTTCGGTTCAATGAACGAGGCCCGGATGGCCTGCTTGATGGCAAGGCTCCCGGCCCCCGGTCCCGGCTCAATGATGCGCAACGTCATGCCCTTGTTGACGCAGTCGAGCGCGGCCCGATCCCGGCGATCCATGGCGTCGTTCGCTGGCGGTTGATCGACCTGGTCCAGTGGCTTCATGAGGAATTTGCGGTGTCGCTCGACGAGACCACCGTGGGGCGCGAGCTGAAGAAGCTGGGCTATGTCAAGCTCACGGCGCGGCCCCGCCACCATGCCCAGAACGAATATGCCATGGATGCCTTCAAAAAAGGGGCTTTGCCGCCGAGCTGGCAAAGGTCAAATCCCCCCTCCCGCGCGGAACACCGATAGAAATCTGGTTCCAGGACGAAGCGCGCATCGGCCAGAAAAACAAGATCACGCGGCGCTGGGCGAGACGCGGAACCCGGCCATCGGCGCCGAAGGATCAGCGGACGAAATCGGCCTATATCTTTGGTGCGATCTGCCCGGAGCAGGGCAAGGGCGCGGGGCTGGTGCTGCCGTTCTGCAATACCGAAACCATGTCGCTGCATCTCACCGAGATAGCAATCGTAGTCGCCCCCGGTGCCCACGCGGTCGTGCTGATGGATCAGGCGGGCTGGCACATGACCGGCAAGCTCGATGTTCCCGGCAACATCAGCATCGTCGCGCTGCCGGCCAAATGCCCCGAGCTCAACCCGGTCGAGAATATCTGGCAGTTCATGCGCGACAACTGGCTCTCCAACCGGGTCTTCACATCCCACGACAACATCGTCGACCACTGCTGCGAGGCGTGGAACAAACTCATCGATCAGCCGTGGCGCATCATGACCATAGGGCGCCGCAAATGGGCGCGTGGGTCGTAGTCAGTGCAGGTTGGTATCATGAGACCTGTGCGCGGGTGGGTGTAGACATCGGCATTGATTGCTGATTCTATGGGCATTCCCAAGCGGAGGGCTGAATGTGGCGCATCGTTCGATTGGTCAGGAGCGGTTTGGTTTTGCTGGGCGAACACGGCCAGCATCGTCGCTCGATGAACTTGGCAGGCTGATCGATTGGGCTTCGGTTGCGGCCATTCTTGATCCGCTTTATTCGGCTGCCAAGGGCGAGCACGCTTGGCCGCCCCTGGCGATGTTCAAGGCGCTGCTTTTATCGATCTGGTACGACCTGTCCGATGTGAAGTTGGCCGAAGCGCTCGATGACCGCGCTTCTTTCCGCCGCTTCTGTGGCTTCTCGGGTACGGAGGCGACGCCCGAGCGGACAGCGTTCGTGCGCTTTCGCAAGGAACTGGTCGCCCATAACCTGGATCGGTTGCTGTTCACAGCTGTGACGGCGCAGCTCAAATCAAAGGCGGTCACAGTCAAGACCGGCACGCTGGTCGATGCCACAATCATTGCATCGGCCAGCGAGGGCGATGATGATGCGCGCTGGGTCAAGCACAAGGGAAAGCGGGCCGTTCATGGCTTCAAAGCACATGTCGGGGCCGATGCTGATACGGCGTTGGTCGAAGAGGTGTCCGTCACGTCAGCCAATATCAATGATGGAAGAGCAGGCCCTGAAGCACTGCCTGACAATCCCGGCGAGGTGTTCGCCGACAGCGCCTATCGCGGCAACCACTTCCGTGACGCTGTGCGTGCAAAGGGCGGCATACCGCGGATCGTCGCCACCAGCATGTGGGGCCGCGACGAACAGGAAACGCTGCGCAAGCTCAAAGAATGGAACCAACCGATCCATCGGGTGCGTGGCCGGATCGAGAAGATCTTCGGAACATGGAAGCGCTGCTATGGCCTGCGCCGAATGCGATGGAGAGGCCTCGCCAAAGCCGCCGTCCAAGTCCACCTCACCGCCATCGCCTACAACCTCAAGCGCACCATGAACATCCTCGCGGCCCAAGCATGAAGACTGCCGCCGCTTCGATCAGAGCGGTGGTGCCACAGGACAGTTCACCGCCGCAGGATGGAAAAATGATTCAATCCCAACGCCATATGCCCACTCGCGCACAGGTCTCATTAGGAGCACCGCATGAGACTTGAAGACAAGGTCGCGCTGCCGATCGGCACCAGCCGCAGGATGGGCAAGCAGATGTAGCTGGCCGAGGCTGGCATGCCCATCAGGACTGTCCCGGCACCTGTGCGCCTCGGCCGACCCGATGGCCTGTTCTGGACAGGTCGGTATCGCCGCCGATTTCGTCATGAAGCCCTGCCTGATTCCAGCGTAGGTTCCGAGGATCGTTTTCTGAAATTTCTCTGATCGGTTTTGAAAGAAGCAGGCTATGTTGCAGATTAATCGCACGATGCTCTAACGATGCGCTATTCTGACGCGCGTAGGGTTGATATTGTATCCTCGTATGAATCAATTCTGGGAGTT
>CAZJRH010000307.1:0-3048 GCA_964548215.1 uncultured Nitrospirota bacterium | reverse complement strand
ATCGGCTCGAAGACCGGCCGCCGGGCCGTCACACCCAATCGATGCAAGCGGGCCATCACCGGGCCGGCGCCACCCGGCACGCGGAGTACATAACGGTAATACGCATGAGCCCGATCGCGAAACTGTGGCGGGACGATGACCGGCAAATCGGCAAAGGCCCGATCATACCGGCGGGCGATCCCGCGGCGCAGCGCCAGGATCCGCCTCAAGCGTCGAAGTTGCGACAACCCCAGTGCGGCGTGCAGCGCGGACAATTTAAAATTGAAACTCGGCGCCAGCCGTGTCTGCTCGTCATAGGCCCGCGCCGCCCTCAACCGCGCCAGCACTCGGGGTGAGGAACTGGCGATCAACCCACCCTCGCCCGCCGTGATCAACTTGGTCGCATAGAACGAGCAGATCGTCGCCACGCCGAACGAGCCGACCGGACGGCCCCGATACCGCACGCCCAGCGTCTGGGCGCAATCTTCGATCAGCGCCGGGCCCAGCGCCCGCAACGCGGACAGGTCGGCCGGCAAGCCGAACAGATGGGGCACGATGATCGCCTTGGTGCGACGGGTCAATCGCTTGCGCGCCGCCGAGGGTGAAAGATTAAAGCTGGCCGGGTCGATTTCCGCCAGCCGTGGCGTCGCCCCGGCGGCCGTCACGGCGTGCCAGAGCGCCGAGCAGACATAGCTGGGCAGGACGACCTCGTCGCCCCGGCCGATGCCGAGCGCGCGCAGAGTCAAATAGAGCGCCGCCGTGCCCGAACTGACCGCCACGCCGCCGCTCTGCCCGACGGCGCGGGCAGCGGCCGATTCGAACTGCTCGATGACCGGAGAGGGCGACAGCCACCCGCTGCGCACGGCGGCCGCTACCGCGCGACGATCGGCGGCCGTCAGCCAGGGGCGCGAGTGAGGAACCGGCTCAAGCAAGCTCAGTCGACGTTGATGAAGAGCCGCAGGGGCATAAAACCCTCGGCGCTGCGGGCCCGCCCCTGAATGCCGCGAAAATGGGCCGAGGCCCGGGCGAGATCGATGATCGAAAGCGATTCGATGTTGGTCTTCATCACTTGTGAGGAATGCGCTTTCAGCGCGGCCAGCTTGCGCTCCAGCACCCCATCGATATTCACGTAGACCGTCGGCGTGAAATTCTGGGTCGTCGGCCCCTCGTAAAAGAGCACGTTGCGCGTGTAGCGGGTCGCCGTGATCGTGCAGGTCGACAGGTGGCGGTGATCCTGGTGCGTGTCGTCGTTGTAGTGGACGAAGATAAACAACGGGTTGACGGCCTCGATCACCCGTTCGACCTGTTGGATCAGCGGGCGGCTGACTTCGATCTTGGTATCCTGGTAGCCGCCCCAGAAAATGCGCTTGGCGCCAAGCATTTTGGCCGCCTTCTCCTGTTCCCGGCGCCGGCCTTTCCGCGACCCGCCCTTCTCGCCGTCGGTGACGATCATCAGGTAGATCTGATGGCCGTGCTCGGCATATTTGATCAGGCTGCCGCCGCAGCCGAATTCGATGTCGTCCGGATGGGCGCCGATCGCCAGCACGTTCATCGGCGGCCGGGCCGCTGCCGGGATGCGCTTGCGCGGGGCGCTCATGCCATGCTCGCAGCCGGCCCCGCCGGCGTGCGCCGGCTGCTGCGCAGCCGGGCGAGACTCTCGGGCCCGCAATTGAAGAGCAAATCAATCATGGAGAGCGCCGGCTCGAAGGCGCCGTGCAGCTGCGGGTGGACGGGATGATCGAACTGCTGAAAACACAACCCCATCCCGGCCGTCTCAAACTTGGCGTGGTCCAGATAGCGGCGGCTGCCGTCGCCGGCCAGATAGGTGTCCGCGCCGACCTGGCGGCAAATATCGATCAGGCGCTGGGTCGGCTCGTCGGTGAGCGTCATTTCGGAGGCCAGCCGCGGGGCCCAGGCGATGCCCAGCGCCGTCGCGAGCCGTTCCATGGTCGCCAGGTTCAAATCGACCAGCCACTGCCACGACGCGGTGTAGAGCGGCTCCAAAACCTGGGCGTAGCGTTCAAAATGGGGCGCTTTCCGATAGGATTGGGTGATCGTCCGCCAGTGGGAGCGCTGCCAGTCGCCGTCGGCGACTTTGACTTCCCGCATCGTCTGCGGGAAATGGTAGTGAACCGGCACGGTCAGCCAGCACCACCCCTGCGCCGTCTTGATCCGGTTGCGGTTCTGCCAGTCGTTCTTGTGGTACTGCACGTTGTCCAGCACCACAAAACAATCAGCCTGGTCGATCTTGTCAAACAGACCCGACCAGGGCAGATATTGAGGTTGATGGACGGCGGCCTGCATCAATCATGGCTCGTGTCTGCCGCCCTCCCGAGCGCGGCAACGGAGCTGCATCCATCCCATTAGGATAATCGACAGGCTGATTGTGTCAAGCGAGACCAGATAGCAGAGCGTGTACCATTCATCCGGCCGGCTGGTATAGCCAAGAAAGTGCAGGAGTACAAAGATCAGTGTGCCCATCCCGTCCCACCTCCCTTCGGATCATTCACCGCACATCCGTCATCCCCTGACGCGCGCCGCTCGTCCTCATCGGACAGCGTCAATCGCGTATTTCCATAGAATTTTCGCCATTATAGAGAGGTTCCGGCGAGAATGCAAATTCCATGTGATCGGGTCATGTAGGGGCGGGTTTGAAACCCGCCCCTACCGTCTCGTGTTGCCCCGTCATGCGCTTTCCGATATGATGCCACGCATCACCGTGCCCCCCATCAACGATCTCGATATCATCCGGCGCGTGCTCGACGGTCGGCAGGAGGCCTATGCCGAGCTGGTCCGGGCCCATCAGGGCGCCATCCGCCAGTTGTGCGCGGCCATTCTGTCCGACCCGCACGAAGCCGAGGATGCGGCGCAGGAGGTCTTCCTCAAGGCCTACCAATCGCTGCGCCGGTTTCGCGGCGACGCATCGTTTCTGACCTGGCTGCGCCGCATCGCCGTCAACCATTGCCGGGACCTGTTGCGGGCCCGGGCGCGCCGCCGGACCGAGTCCCTTGATGCGCTCATTGAGCAGGCGGGCGATCGCATCCGGCAGTTGATCGTGACGCCCCCGGA
>CAZJRH010000306.1:0-6857 GCA_964548215.1 uncultured Nitrospirota bacterium | reverse complement strand
ATTTTCCATTCTCCATTCTCAATTTTCAGCACGTGGTGTGGCGCGCCCGTTCATCCCGCCGCCTCTACATCAATTTGGCATTGATCCACAGATGCGCCAGGATGCTGGCGGCATAGCCCAGCCCGATCGCCCACGCCCATTTCAAATGCTCGAAGAAGGTATAGACGCCGCGCGCCTGCCCCATCAGCGCGACGCCGGCGGCCGAACCGATGGACAGGAGCGATCCGCCGACGCCGGCCGTCAGGGTGATCAGGAGCCATTGTCCGTTGGACATCTCGGGGTTCATGGACAGGACCGCAAACATCACCGGGATACTACCCACAAGCGCCGAGAGCAGCCCCACCAAGACGTTGGCCCACGTGGGGCCAAGATCCACGTACATCCATTGGGACAGGATCGCCAGGTAGCCGAGCGCATTCAACCCGCCGACACACAACACCACGCCGTAGAAAAACATCAGCGTGTCCCACTCCACCCGTTTCATGCTGATGAAGATGTCGAAAGGCCGCACTCTCGGTTTGTAATGCTGTTGGATCTTCCTGACCGCTTCCTGATTCAGTTCAAGCCCCAAAACTTCGTCGATCTCGCCAGGCCCGGTCTGGTTGATTTCACCGCGCCGGATGAAATAGCCGTAGAGCTTCAAGAGTCCCAGCCCCGTCATCATCCCCAGCACCGGCGGCAGGTGCAGGAAGTGGTGCATGGAGACCGTCATGCTAATCGTCAGCAGGAACAGGCCGACCACCACGCCGCCTCCCGGTTTGATGGTGATCGTCTCCTGCGCGGCCTGGGGTTGTTCTCGCGGAACCGCACACGACATGATGATGGCCGGGATGAGCCAGTTGATGACTGATGGCACGAACAGGGCAAGAAACTCGAAGACGCCGACGACGCCTTTCTGCCAGACCATCAGCGTGGTGATGTCGCCGAACGGACTGAATGCCCCGCCGGCGTTTGCGGCCACCACGATATTAATGCAGGCCAGCGTGACGAATTTCGGTTGGCCGACCCCGACGGCCATGACGACGGCGGCCATGACCAGCGCGGTGGTGAGGTTATCGGCCAATGGCGAGATGAAAAAGGCCAGCAGCCCGGTGATCCAGAAGAGCGACGGGAGGGAATAGCCGGAGGAGACAAGGCGGGATCGAAGCGCATTGAAGACGTTTCGCTCTTCCATGGTGTTGACGTAGGTCATGGCGGCGAGCAGGAACAGCAGCAGTTCGGCATACTCCAAAAGATTGTGCCGCACGGCCGCCGCAGCGGTCGCCGTATCGCCATGTGCGGCGTAGGCCATGGCCACCAGCGTCCAGATGATGCCGGCCGCCACCATGACCGGCTTCGATTTGCGCAGATGCAGAAATTCTTCGGAGATCACTAGCGCATAGGCCAGTAGAAACACCAGGAGGGACAGCAGGCCGGGCCATGTTGCGGTCAGGTCAAGCGGCATCATTGTTTCCGCGGTCATCACGGGCTAGCATATCGTGATTCGGCGCGACACGCAAGAACATTGGCGGGTAGTGGGTCAGTTTCACATTTGTCCGAATCAAAAATTAGGGACACGTCCCATTTTCGATGAGGCCCGCGCGGCAAACGGGGGAAAATGGGACGTGTCCCCATTTTTGCCCTGGGGGCAGCATGAAACTGACCCACTACCCATTGGCGGGGCGCTGCGATGTCGTCATTGACCGAATGGATTGGAATAGAACTGAATCGTCGGAATGTCTTTTTCGTCTTGCCCATCAAACGCATAGGGGAAACCAGCCGGATGACGAGGAGGACGCCGAGTACTTGGGGGGAGAGCGGCGGGTCGTGGTCCCGAAAGGTCGATTGAGCACTCGAAGGTCTGAATCCCTAGTTTTTTTGTATGGGAGTTCTCCTGTATTTTCAGCACAATGGACAACGTATTGTCCACATAGGCCAAGAAGTTATCCCTGTGCGGATTTTTTGATTCTTAGATGATGAAACGTCAGTTTTTTTGTTGACTGTGTCCGACAGCGGGCCTATGGTTAAGCATCGCGCCGAACGAGGGGGCAGGTTGCCATGGGGATACCACTTCGTATTTTGATTGTCGAAGATTCCGCCGATGACGCCGCACTGCTGGTTAGGATACTGGAGCGCGGCGGATTTGACGTGGAGTGGAAGTTGGTGGATCAACGCGACGCGATGCAGGCGGCGCTGGCCCGGGGGCCGGTGGATCTGGTCTTTTCAGATCATGCCATGCCGACCTTCAGCTCGCCCGCGGCGCTGCAGTTGCTGCGCGAGAGTGGCCATGACGCGCCGTTCATCCTCATTTCCGGGATGCACGCGGAAGCCGTGGAGGTCCTGATGAGGGAGCTCGGCGCCCAGGATTGCGTCATCAAGTCGGAAATGGACCATGTGCTCGTGCCCGTTGTCCGTCGCCAATTGCGGGAAGCTGAGAAGCGGCGGAAACTCCGCCTCCCTCCGTCAGCATAGCGTTCTTTCCGTAAATCGGTAGCGGGTCAGTTTCATCCCTTCCTCCTTCCCCCCCCCCCGAAAAATTTGGACGTGTCCCTATTTTCCCGGAGCGGTTGTTCCTGATCGCGCCGCTCGTCGGGAGGAACGGCCTGAAGGAAAACGACCTTGCCACGCGGGCGGAGTCTGTCTTAAAATAGGGCGGAAACCCTCGGTGGAGCGTATGAGTCGAGTGAAATCGTATGCGTGGATCATTGTGGGCGGCGGCCTGCTGACCCTCGCGCCGTTGCTGGCCGAGGAAGTGCACATCGGCGATCATGTGGTCACGCGGGCGGAGGCGCTCAAGAGCGGCGCGCTCTACGTGCTGGGCGCGCTGGGCGGCCTGCTGCTGATTGCGTTGACGCTGTCCATCAAGGGGAACCAGACGGGCACGTTGCTCTTGAAGTGGTGGGGCGCGATCTACAGTCTTCTCCTGGTCCCGTTGTCCTACGCGCAGTTCGGCGTGCGGAGCCTGTTCCTCGTTTTGGTTGCCATCGCGTTCGCCGCCCTGTGGCATCACTGGAGCGGCGAAGCCATCAACAGCGCGAACGGATAGGGACGAAGGGCCATGTTTCCCGATGCGCTGCTTGTGGCCGGTGTCGGGGCGGTTCTGCTCATCCTTGCCAGAGTCGTCGTCTGGCTCTTCAAGAAAAAACCAAGTGATCAGCTTTTTGAGTCGGTGCAGTGCCCCGGTTGCGGGTGGCGCGGGCGGGTCAGCCGCTACGCGGGGCGCTGCCCGCAATGCAACCAGCCGCTGGGTGAGCAGAAAGCGAAGCGCGGGGCATGAACAAAGGATCCCATCCACACGGCGGCGCGCCATTCCAACGAGTCACCGGTTTTGATAGGATGCCGGCGCCATGACCTCTTCGTCGAGACTGGTCCTGTCGATGTTGCTCGTCTCCTGCGCCGGCTGTGCGCAGATACTGGACGCGCTGGAAGGCGTCTCGCCGACTCCGTTGGGATTCCGCAAGCCCGAGACGGCGATCGCCCGCGGCCTCGCGAAGGAAGAGTGGGGGAAATATGCGGAGGCGATCAGGGACTACACGCGGGCCATTCAACTGGCCCCAACCAGGCCGGAGGCCTACGCGCACCGCGGCCGGGTGAAGGGACGGCTGGCCGATCACCAGGGAGCGATCGATGATTTTAGCCGGGCGATGCAGTTGACCCAGATCCTGATCGATGACTATGTCAATCGCGCCGAACGGGAAGCCGCAGGGAACGAACTTCTGGTCGCGCTCACGGAGACCAGGGAGGTGATTGAGCTGAGCCGGACCCTCGCCGGCCTCTACCTTGATCGCAGCCGGGCAAGGACACAGGTGACCGATTATCAGGGCGCGATGCTGGATGTCACCCAGGCGATCGCGCTTGATCCGACCCGCGCCGAGGCCTACATCGGTCGTGGCGAGGCCAGGGAACGGCTGGGCGACCCACAGGGCGCCATCGGGGACTACACGCAGGCCATCCGCCTCAAGCCGGATTTGCTCGACGCCTATCTCCGTCGCGGCGAGATGAAGTGGGCCCTGGCCGATTATCAGGGAACGATCGCGGATTATACGGCGGCGATCGGGCTGAACCCCTATCGGGCGCCGGCCTACGTGCGCCGCGGCGCGGCGAAGGAAAAATCAGGCGACGTTGCCGGGGCGATTGACGACGCCACGCGGGCCATCACACTGGATCCCGGCCTGGCCGACGCCTACGCCAATCGCAGCGCGGCGCTGGGCAAGGCGGGCGATTACCCGGGAGCCATTGAGGATGCAACCCGGGCGATCGAGCTGGACCCGCGCCATGCTTCGGCCTATTTCAATCGTGCGGCGGCGAAAATCGCATCGGGCGATTACCCGGGGACGATCGAAGACGCCACCACCGCCGTGACCCTGAATCCGGCCCTGGCGGATGCCTATGTCATTCGCGGCTCGGTCCGCGTGCAGTCGGACGACCATCAGGCGGCGATCGAGGATTTCACCCGGGCGATCGCGCTGAACCCGAAACTGGCCGGCGCCTACGCCAGTCGCGGCTTGGCGAAGAAAAAAACGGGCGATCTGCGGGGCGCGGCCGAGGATGCAGGCCGGGCCGTCACGCTCGATCCGAATCTGGCGGATGCCCGCGGCGCTTTGTGGATGGTGGTCATGGAGATGATGCACGGCAACGCCGCGGCCGCCAAGGAGCTGGAGGCCTTTATCAGGCTGGGACCGAATGCGCCGGCCGTCCGCCAGGAAATGGATGAGGCGAAGAAGCGGCTGATCACCATCGGTGAACGCGGGGAATAATCGAGGATAGATGGAGCAGGCGGAATCGATTCTGCAATCACTGTAGAATAAATGAAATAAATGGGGACAGTGTCCCAATTTATCCCCATTTATCGGAAGGAGAGCAGCGGATGACGCATAAGAAAATCGCCATGCGGCCTGATAAGAAGATCGCGCTGGTCGCGCACGACAACAAGAAGCGCGACCTGGTGGAATGGGCCAAATACAATCGGGCGCTCCTGGCGCACCACACCATCTATGCGACGGGGACCACCGGATTGCTGCTGGAGCGCGAGCTGGGCGTCAAGACCACCAAGCTGCAGAGCGGGCCGTTGGGCGGAGACCAGCAAATCGGCGCCAAGATCGCCGACGGCGAGATCGATTTCCTCATTTTCTTCTGGGACCCGTTGGAGCCACAGCCGCACGATCCGGATGTCAAAGCGCTGTTGCGCATGGCGGTCGTCTGGAACATTCCCATCGCCTGCAACCGCTCCTCCGCCGATTTCATGATCTCCTCCCCCTTGATGGATGGTGATTACGACCGGCTGGTGCCCGATTACGAAGGCTATCGCGCCCGAAAGATCGCCGGGGAGGCATGAGCAGGGCGGTTTCGCCGCCCCCAAGGCTTTTCACTCTGAAGTGATGCAAATGTTGCGACTGTTGTTGACCGCCTTGCTTGTTCTGCTCATCCCGCCGCACCTCGGCGCCGACGATTCCCATATGGTCGACCTTTCGGGGCTGCGGGGGACACATTCACAGAAAAGCGGGTTTGTTGAGGTGCCGATCGATGCCGGGAGAGCCTTCTCCAGCATTCAGAGTGTCCGGCTTCACATCGAAGGCAGCGCGCGGCCGGGCGAAGTCAACGCGCAGGAGAGCTCGGCCGAGCGTGTGAGGCTGCCGCTCTCGGTTCATCTGAAGCTGGCCGACAATTTCCGCAACGCCGTCAACCTCAACAGCCCGGTCGCCGGATTCGGCCCGGTCGAACTCTCGTTTACGGAAGAGCCGGAGTTCTATGGGAAGGTGAAAAGCGCGGACTGGAGCTTTCTGCACGATGGGCGCGCCACGCTGCGTTTTTCCTGGGCGGCAGACTGCCCCGGCCCATGCCGCTACGTTGAGTATCCTTCCGTGGATGTCTACGACGCGTACATGCTCATCGAGGGTGTGCTGGCGGATTGAGACAGTTTTTTACCCGCATGCGAGAAGGAGTTGCCTGTTTGACAGGGTGGCGGCCGGGAGGAGCGGGTGTGATGGCAAGGCCTGAACCCAAGGTGTACGATGCCGAATGAAGCCGTCATCCGACTTTCGTGTTTCATCGGCATTTTTGCCGCGATGGCCGCGTGGGAGGTCATGGCGCCGCGCCGGCCGTTGACCACGTCGAAAGCGCGCCGCTGGGCCGCCAATCTCTCGGTCACCGTGCTCAACACACTGGTCGGCCGCCTGCTCGTGGCCACGTCGGCCGTCGCCGTTGCGGCCGCGGCCGTCGACCGTGGTTGGGGCCTCCTGCCGCTTCTGGGTTGGCCGGTTGTCTGGACCGGTTTGCTTGCGGTCATCCTGTTTGATCTGATTCTCTACCTGCAGCATCTGCTGTTTCATGCCGTGCCGGTGCTCTGGCGCGTGCATATGATGCACCATGCCGATTTGGACGTGGATGTGACGACGGGCGCCCGGTTTCATCCGGTGGAAATTCTGCTGTCCATCGGGATCAAGCTGGCGGCGGTGGCGCTGCTGGGCGCGCCGCCCGGCGCCGTGCTGATCTTTGAAGTCCTGCTCAATGGCACGTCGATGTTTAATCACAGCAACGTGCGAATGCCCGGGCGGCTCGACCGCGCCCTTCGCTGGCTGGTCGTCACGCCGGATATGCACCGGATCCATCATTCGGTGATCCGGGAGGAGACGAACAGCAACTTCGGCTTCAATCTGCCCTGGTGGGACCGGCTGCTGGGCACCTATCGACCCAATCCCGCGAAGGGACAGCTCGCCATGACGCTGGGCCTGGACCAGTTTAGAGATCCAACGCAACTGACCCTGCTCCGAATCCTGCTCCTCCCGTTTGTCGGCGAGGCTGGGAACTACCCGTTAAGCCGGGGCGGACGATAGGCGGCGGTCAAGAGCTGGAGCATCATCCATTCTGACGCTGGCAGC
>CAZJRH010000305.1:0-1616 GCA_964548215.1 uncultured Nitrospirota bacterium | reverse complement strand
CCACGGCCAGCTCATCGTCTCCACCCTGCCCTCCGGATTCCCGGCCAGCTTGCTCGACGACATGGGCCGCTGCGTGTTGGAAACTTTTGCCGACGCGCGCAAAGCGGGTCTGCAGTTGGAGCGCCTCGTTCTGCAATTCGGCAGCCTGCGGGTTTCGGCGCGAGACCTCTCCGGGGGCGCGATCGTCTTTTTTACTCCCGTCACTCCCCTTAGCCCCAACGATCACAACTGACTCCAAGCTTATGAACAAAAAACTCGCCGCCTTGATTGCCCAGGTCGAAAATTATCTGGAGTGCTGGAAACAATTCAACCGTTACCTCGTCCAGTCGCGCACGAAGAAGTTTGGTGAGGAGGACGAGTCCCAGTTTCTCGAAGTCAAAAGCGTCCTCGTGCAGGAGCTTGAATTGATTCTCTCCGCCGTGGACGTCACATCTCCGAGCAAGGATGAAATCCATACGCTTATTGGCAACGCCGCCTCGCTCCGTGCTTTGAGCGAGCAAAACGAAGGCTCGGTTCGCAACCTCGAAAGCCAGTGGCACAAGATTTACATTGGCTGGCACGCCATTCTCGGACAGCTCAAGGTGCAGGTGCAGAGCGAGCCCGCCAAAGGTTTCTTCGGCGGTCTCGCCAAGAAATAGCCTGGGCCCAACTGGCCGTTGAACTCTCCTTCCGGCCTTCGGGCTTTGAGCGCTTGTTGGCCGGTTTGCGCTTGCCAAATCCCGGGCTTTTTCGTCTCTACGGCCCGTGCCCGACTGGCTTGCCTCCATCCTCCTCGGCGCCATTGAAGGCGTGACCGAGTTTATTCCGGTGTCCTCCACCGGCCATTTGCTGGTTGCGGAAAAGCTCCTGGGCGTTACCCGGAGTGACCTGTTTAACATCGTCATCCAATGCGGCGCCGTGCTGGCGGTGCTGCCTTTGTTTCCGCAGCGTCTCTACAAGTTTTGCTTCGAATGGCGTGAACGCGCGACGCGCGACTACCTGCTGAAAATCTTCATCGCCTTTGGCCTCACCGGCGCCGTGGGGCTCGGACTCGACAAAGGTGGATTCAAACTCCCGGACAACCCCGTGCCCATCGGTTGCGCGTTGCTGCTCGGCGGCGTGGCGTTTGTCGCCATCGAAAGGTTTCTGAGCGAAAAAAAACTGGGTCCGGACATTACGTGGCCCATCGTGTTCGCCGTGGCGGCCGGGCAATTGATTGCTGGCGTGTTCCCCGGCACCTCCCGCTCGGGAGCGACCATTCTCCTCGCGCTTTTGCTCGGCGCCAACCGGCCGGCAGCGACGGAGTTCTCTTTCCTCGTCGGCATTCCGACGATGATGGCGGCAGGCGGTTTGAAGATTTTCAAAGCACTCAACCAGGCACCTGAGGAATGGCAATCGGAAAACTGGGGCGCGTTGCTGGCGGCCTGCGCCGTGGCCGCCATCGTTTCGTTCGTGAGTGTGAAATGGCTGCTGAACTACGTGCAAACGCACGCGTTTATCGCCTTCGGGTGGTATCGCATCGCGATCGGAATCGGAATCCTTGCGACGATGCGTTCATGAGGCCGGGGTGGTTCAACGCTCTCCGACCAATTTCCCGCTGGAGATGATCACGTTTTGGTCCTTCAATCCCTGGCACC
>CAZJRH010000304.1:0-13602 GCA_964548215.1 uncultured Nitrospirota bacterium | reverse complement strand
TACTTGCCCTCCCAGTCCCACATGTATTCCTGGCAGGCCAGATCCTGAAACGCGCCAAAGCACTCCTCGACCTCCTCCTGCGCGTGCACAAAGGCCTCGCCGTTGCGCTTCCAGAAGGGCACATTGGCGTGGTCCGGGTGCTGGGTGGCCATCGTGGCCGGAATTTTCCGCGTCATCTTTTGCGCGGGCTTCTGTCTGGACGGTTTGCGTGGGCTCATCGAGTCTCTCGTGAACGGCCCAGCCCGCTTGGCCCGGGGACCGCGCGGAAGGCCTCATGAATTCATGATGATTCGACGGCTAGCCTACCAAAATTCGATGACGTTAGACAACCGCTATTTTCGGCTCGCCCGTTTGGCCCCCGTGCTTGCGATCCCGGCGGGATTCTGCCACAATGCCGCGGCTTACAGGCCCCTTCATGGAACCATCACCCTCATCGCAATCGACCGAAGAGCGGCCCGAGCCGCCGCCGACCGTTCGCCTGCTGGAGCAACCGGCCGACCTGCCCGAGCTGGCCGCCACGCTGGCCCGGCAGGAGCGGATCGCCATCGATTCGGAATCGGACAGTTTCCATCACTATCAGGAAAAGGTCTGTTTGATTCAAATCTCGATCCCCGGGCAGACGGTGCTTCTGGACCCGCTCTCCCTGGCCTCCCTCGACCCGCTGCTGCCGCTCTTCGCCGACCCCTCGAAGGAAAAGGTGCTGCACGGCGCCGATTACGACATTCGCACGCTGGAGCGCGACTACGGCGTGCAATTCAACAATGTGTTCGACACGATGATCGCGGCGCAGCTGATCGGGTTGGAGGCGATCGGGCTGGCCGCGCTCCTGCAGCGGTATTTCGGCGTCGCGCTCAACAAAAAATTACAGAAGGCGGATTGGTCGCGCCGGCCGCTGCCGCCGGAGATGGTCCGCTATGCCGCGGACGACACCATCCACCTGCTGGCCCTGCGGGACCGGCTCGACGAAGAGCTCCGGCGGCTCTCACGGCAATCGTGGCATCGGGAGGAATGTCAGCGGCTGGTGATGCAGAGGGCCGCGCCGCGCCAGCCCCCCTCCTGCTTTGCCATCAAGGGCGCGGGACGCCTCGAGCCGGCGCAATGGGCCGTGCTGCAGTCGCTGCTCGAGATGCGGGAAGAGATCGCCAGAGCCGGCGACCGCCCCCCGTTCAAAGTGCTGGTCAATGAAACGCTGCTCGAGCTGGCCGTGCGCCAGCCGGCCACCGCCGCCGAACTCTCCCCGATTACCGGCATCACGCCGCGGGTGAGTGAACGGCTGGGCGAGCCCCTGCTCGACGCCATCCGTCGCGGCCAGGCGGTGGCGCCCGCCCAATGGCCCAAGCGCCCGTCGAGCGGCTACACATCGCTGCGCCCGCCTCAGGAGGCGCAGGTCAAACGGCTCAAGGCGGCGCGTGACCGCATCGCGATCCAACTCGGCCTCGCCCCAGGCCTCATCTGCAGCAACGCGGTCATGGAAGAATTGGTGCGGCGGCCGGCGCCCGAGACCGACCAGACCGCCGCACGGTTGTCGCGCTGGCGGTGGGCGCTGCTCGGGGAGGAATTTACCCGCATCCTGACCGGGCCGCCCGATCCGCCAACCGCCTGACACGCCGCATAAACAGCAACGGCCGGTTCAACACACCGGCCGTCATCACGTCACCCTGATCAATCGCCCGCCGATCTAATCCCGCTCGGGCTCCGTGCCCCCATGCCGGTGCTTCACTTTCTCCTCGTTAAACAACGCTTCCATTTCCTGTTCCATTTCCTCGTCATCATTTGGGGTCGAAATCAGGGGAATTTCAATCCGTCGCGGCGGTTTTTTCTCCGCGTCGGCGCCGGACGCTTGTTCCGGCGCGGCCTCCGGCGGCTTCCCCTCTGCCTTGTCCTTCGGGTCGGTGTCGCTCATCTCGCTGAAAATTGTACACGTTGACCCGCCGGGTTGCAAGGCCATTGCCCCGGCCGGAATGAATCTGCTATGGTACGTCCGTTCCTCCGCATTCCCATGGATCCCATCGCCATCCAAATCGGCCCGATCGCCATCCGGTATTACGGCCTGATGTATGTGCTGGCCTTCTTCGTCGGCGGCTGGCTTTTAGGCAAAGAGATCCGGCGCAAGGGGATTCCGCTGTCCGACGACGAACGGTGGAATTTTCTGGCGCTGGTCTATATCTGCGGCATTGTCGGCGCCCGCATCTATTATGTGCTCTTCAATTGGAGCTACTACAGCCAGGCCCCCATGGAAATTTTCAAAATCTGGCACGGGGGGCTGGCCATTCACGGCGGCCTGATCGTAGGGATCGCGGTCATCTGGTGGTACGCCCGGAACCGGCGTATCCCATTTATGCGGCTGGCCGACGCCGGCGCGCCCAGCGTGATCCTGGGACAGGCCTTCGGGCGCATCGGAAACTTCATGAACGGCGAAACACACGGAGTCCCCACATCGATGCCGTGGGGCGTGGTCTTTCCGCCGGAGAGCCCCGCGGGCCAGGAGTTCGGCTCGGCGCCCCTGCATCCGGCGATGCTTTACGAAATGGGGCTCAACCTGCTGATCTTCGCCGGGCTCTGGTCGATCCGTAAACGGCCCTACCAGGACGGCTTCCTCTTCCTGGCCTATCTCATTCTCTACTCCCTCGGCCGCTCCCTCGTCAGCGGATTCCGGGCCGAGGACCTGATGATCGGCCCGATCAGGGCGCCGCATCTGGTCAGCGCCGCGATCATCCTGTTCGCGGGGTGGTACATCATTCGCAAGCGCCTCTGGCGCCCGGCCGAGAAATCATCGCGTGAGACACAAAGAATTTGAAACCGTGGTGCAGCAGGCGCTGGAGCAGCTGCCGGCGGAAATCCGGTCGGCGCTGAGCAACGTCGCCATCGTGGTGGAGGCCTGGCCCGACCCCCAGGAGATGGCCGACATATACGGCGATCCCGACGAGGTGGTCTACGGACTGTACCGCGGCATCCCGCTGCCGGAGCGCGGCGCCGACCACGCCAACACGCTCCCGGACATGATCGTGCTCTATCAGGGGCCGCTGGAGCAGGATTTTCCGAATCAGCGGCAGTTGATCCGGGAAATTGAAATCACCGTGGCGCACGAAGTCGCCCACCATTTCGGCTTCGGCGAGGAGACCCTCGAGCGATACGGCTACGGGTAGTGTAGAAGCCCAACACTTCTTTATATTTACCGTTCACCCTGAGCCTGTCGAAGGGTGAAGAAAATGGGGGCAGATTTATTTTCACACACCCGGTCGGTCTCCGGAGCCGGCTTGTCCAAATCAGCCAGGATGGCATCCACCAGCCTCAAGTGCTGACCTTTGCATAAGTAATGGAACGACGGTATTTTGCTCCCCCTTTTCTTTTATCCTCTCCCCCCGACGGGGGGAGAGGGAAGGGTGAGGGGGCAGTGTAACAGGAGCAGCTTTCCATTAGTTGTGCGAAACTTCATAGCTTGGCTTGAATCTTCTTCTCGAACATCTCCAGCAGCTTCCGGTGCGCTTCCACCAAGTCGCGCTCTATGCGGTCGGCTCCAGCGCGGGCCAGCCCTCAACTTTTCGCGCCAAGAAAATAGTGTCTGTCCCTATTTTCTTTTGAAAACTCCTCCGGCGAAAATCCAACCGTCACCCGCGTCCCGTCCGTCACAATCGGGCGTTTGATCAACCTGCCATCAGATGCGAGCAGCGTAATGATCGCAGCCTCTGGTAGTTTCTTGACCTTCTCTTTCATATTAAGGGCGCGGTATTGCACGCCGCTGCGATTTAAAAAATCGGTGTAGGGCCGGCCGCTCTTTTCGATCAGCCCGCGCAACTCTTTCGCCGATGGCGGCGAGGTGGTGATGTCGATCTCCTTCATTTCGTGACCGAGCGTCGCCAGGAACTTTTTGGCATTGACACACGTGCTGCATTTGGGATAACCGTAAAACGTCAGCATGCGGGCACTCATTTCTTCAACTCCGCCAGGAAAAACGCTCCGTATCGGGCGAGCTTCTTCGGCCCGACCCCGCTGATCTGAAGGAGATCGTCTTCCGTGGAGGGGCGCTGCGCCGCCATTTCGAGCAGAACCGCATCGCTGAAGACGATGTAGGCCGGAAGCCCCTTCTCATCCGCCAGACGCTTCCGCAATACCCTCAGACGGGCGAACAACGCGCCGGCCGCGTCAGGAATTTCATCCGACAGGACGGCGATCCGCTTTTTACTTCGAGGGGCCGGGCGACCCGGCGCCGCGGACGGAATCGTCTCCAGCAGGTCCCACTTCCCGCAGACATCACACGAGGCGCCGCACGGAGAGAGGGTCTCGCCGAAGTAGGAGACCAGACTTTGGTGCCGGCAGGCATGGCGTTCGGCCCAGTTGAACATCTCCCGCGTCTGCGTCTTCACCTTGTTGCGGAGTCGATCATCCGTGAGATCGTCCAAAAACCGGTCGTAGCTTACGACCTCCGACCAGGAATAAAAGAGGATGCAATCGCTCCCCACCCCGTCCCGGCCGGCGCGACCGATTTCCTGATAGTACCCTTCGAGGCTTTTCGGCATGTCGCGATGGATCACATAGCGGATGTTCGATTTGTCGATCCCCATGCCGAAGGCCACCGTCGCCACCATCACCTCGACGTCATCGCGTCGAAAGGCCTCTTGCGATCGGGACCGCTGGCCGGTCTCCATCCCGGCATGATAGGGCATGGCGCGAACGCCGCGCGACGTCAAAAACGCGGCGGTCTGCTCCACGCTTTTTCGGCTGAGGCAGTAAATGATCCCCGACTGTCCGGCGCGGGATTGAACCAGCCGCAGGATATCTTCCTTGGTCTCTCTTCCGTTTCCCTTCTTGTACACATGAAGGCGGAGATTCGGTCGAAAGAACGATCCGCGAAAGCGGAGCGGCGCAACCATCCCCATCTGCCGAATGATATCGACTGACACCTCTTCGGTCGCCGTCGCCGTGAGCGCCAGGACCGGAACATCCCCGAAGCGTGATTTCAGCCCCGAGAGGTTTCGATACGAGGGCCGGAAGTCATGGCCCCATTGGCTGATGCAATGGGCCTCATCGACGGCAATGAGATTGATTCGACAGGTGAACAAAAAATCAAGGAGCGGACCCTCCAACCCCTCCGGCGCGGCGTAGACCAAATCATATTCCCCCGCCTTTAAACACTCCATCCGCTCCCGACGCTCCGCAGGGGTCAGACTGGAATTGATAAAGGTTGCCCGAATTCCGATTTCCGTCAAGCCGTCGACTTGATCCTTCATCAACGCGATCAGCGGTGAAATGACGAGGGTCATCCCGGAAAGGATTCGGGCCGGGATCTGATACGTCAGCGACTTGCCCGCCCCGGTCGGCATCACCCCGATGCAATCCCGCCCGGAGAGGACCGCCTGGATAATCTCTTCCTGCCCCGGTCGAAACGAGGAATAGCCGAAGGTTGACTGCAAAACTTCCTGAGGCGCTGTCGAGGGGGAACCGCCTTCCTGCGCCACCTGATCTTTGGACCATTGGAGAGACATCAACGAAAAGCTTAAAGGAGAAGCGAAAAAAACTCAAGGGGGTAGAATCATTCGGCCGCGGATCGAACTATATTTCAGCCCGTCCCACATGCCGGCAGACACGGCGCCGTCGGCTGCGGTGCGGGGTAGCAATGTGATATTGCAAGACCTGACCCCAAACCTTGCCTATCCCATCGGAATCAAGAGTTATGTATGGTGTCCCCAGATTTAAGACTGCGCTTAGCGGGCGGCAGACGGACGACCTTGTATTCCCCTCCGCAGCGCAACCACTCGATCAGACATACGCGAGAGACTCGTGATAGCTCACTAATCATTTCATCGAACGATGGATCCTTGAACGGATTATGAATGAGCATCGGGAGGAGCTCGCCAGCCACGAGTTCACCACGATGCACATGCTTGCTGCGCACGCGCTGAGGTGGCACCGAGAGTCCCCGGAGCAGCTCACCATCGCTCGGAGTGATCAAGCTCGCGACAACATCATAGACGTTTGCTTATCATGGCGCTTGCCGCTTGGCTTCAGCGCTTCGCAGGCGACGACAAGGAAGGCGGCATAGGCTGTGCGCTGGTCGGGCCACATTGACCGTGCAATTAGGTAGGCATTGCCGGCGCGCAAGAAATGCTCGCGCTTAGGGGCCGGCAGTCCAATAAAAGTACGCCAGAGCTGCTCTATGTCCGCCGGAACCCATTGCTCATGCATATCCGGCCAAATTCCGGTTGGCCCCAGACCTGGTCGCTTCACTTCCCGTCGCTCTATTGGCGGTGCGTTACCAACCGAAGGAAACTCAGGGGTCTTGGAAGTTTCCGCGTACCCAACGTGACCCAGCGTGCAATCTGTAATGCGAAACTTTTCATCCAGCTGGTAGACCCATCCTCGTTTGCACTTGTTGATCGTGACATGCAGGCCAAGGACGACACTTAGGAAAACGCGGAGATCGTAAAGAAGAGTCTGGAAGTTTGTGCTAACACCCTGATGTCCAATTCCTTCAATCATCGCATCAACCATGATCACTTGCGGGCCGAGGAGGGCCTCCGACGGATGTTTTGATGGCGGGCCAAGGCGGAGTTGGCTCTCAAGCCATAGCTCACCGCGCCAAGGCAGTCCGTCATAAGTCAATAGTTCCCACCGATGAGCGCGAAGAGTCTTGCCGGCGTGCTGTCGCGCGCTTATCGAACGGATGAAGTCGCGAGCGACCTCCAGAGAAAGGACCGGCGTGCCACTCGGGCGTGCTCGGAACCGAAGGGCAGCGCCACGCGGTTTCTCCCATACGATTTCTAGTGTTGGAGGTGACGGACCACTCGCTGTATGTACAAAGAGCGTTCCACTGTTTTCGGCACCATCGAGCTGAGAAAGTCCACTCGAGCTCCAGCCCCGCTCTTCTATCTCAGCGCTGAGGTGTGCCATCCAACTCTCTGCATCCTTTGCGGGAACAACGAACTCGATCGGCCACTCACCGGCTTCGAAGCGAAGATCGGCGACTGGCCGCATACCGCCGGCACCATCCGCGACCTGAATCTGAGCGCTAGGCTTCTGCTTTGGCATTGGACCTAAGGCAAAGCTCCACAAAGGTCTGGCAACATGGGATCTAATGCCCAACATCACCTGCTGGCTTGAAGCAAAAACTTAGGGTCAGGTCTTTACTTTGACATCAAGTATTTTTCTATTCTCTCCGGAAAGATTTTTCCTCTTCCATCCTTCCGGCAATGTGACTGATCCGACGGCTGATCATCATCGGTATCAGCGATAAATCTATTATAAATAGGTGTCTGTCCCTATTGAAAGAAATGGGGACAGATTTATTTTCTTGCATCGAACTCAGCACCGCTATCCCCGCACCCAAAGGACGACTGGATGTCAGTTTGCAGTTGAGAAGCAAAAGACTTCCCCCAAAGGAAACGATCTTTGTCTCGAAGGCTTGAGCATTCAGGTACGGCACCTTTCACCGCGATAACGTAGGCTGAGTAGCGTTCCCACAGCGCGGCGAAGTTGGTCTTATATTGGGCGTCCTTGAAATCGCCAAGAACATCACAGACGCGAGTGTCGTAGACAGTGAAATCTTCTGGGTAAAGGACAGTGAGGATTGCGGACGCCATGGGTAACCGAAACCCCCAACCTTCGATGAGAACAGAAAACCGTGCCCTCTGGTCTTTCGCCTCGGATATTGCGGTGAGCAAAGAATCAACAGCGGCTTCTAAGTTGGCCTGGCCGTTACGCTGAGCCAAGAGTCTTTCGGCTACTTTCGACTTTGCGCGATTGGCCTTCCAGATCACGATGCAGAAGAAGTCGAACGCCGTGAGGGTCTTGTTCTGTGCATAGCGGGTTGAGACAGCTTTGAAAAGGTAGCCTTCCAAGTCGTAATACTGCAAGAAGTTGGTGTCTGTCACCGACTACTCCCAAGAGGCTAACTACAATTAGACAGAACTGCCTGATACCCCAAACACTGCAAGCCGCTGAAAGGAAATGGGGACAGATTTATTTTCTGATGACCGCGCGGGATGACGTGGTGCGGCCAGTCGGCTAAGACGAGGCGGGGCTGGCGGGCCATGACGGCAGTCTGCCGAAGAGCGCAGGGCAAGTCAAGAAAAGAAATCCGTCCCCATGTCTTTCCGGAGACGGACGAGCTGATCCGTGAAATCGAGACCACGGTCGCGCACGAAGTCGCCCAGCATTTCGGCTTCGGCGAGGAGACCCTGGCGCAATACGGGTACGATTGACCCTTCCCGTTTGACACCATCGCGCATGACGGCCGGTCGACGGCCGGCGCGGGAAAGATCACGCGCCTGTTGAAAAGCTAGGGGAGCCGGACATCAGCATCGCCAGCCGTTCCAGCGCCGTCGTGACATCGGCGCCCAGGTGCAGACGCCTGAGCCGGCAGCCCCGGCGGGCCAGCGCGGCATAATCGCCGAGGGCCTGGGCGCGCTTCAGCGCGCCGAAGGTGTAGGCGCGACCAGGAATCTGAAGATCCTCCCGATCGTCCGCGGTCAGCAGCAGAAACCGTCCGTTCCCCGCGCCGCCCTTGTGCAACTGGCCGGTCGAGTGCAGATAGCGGGGACCGTAGCCAAGCGTCGTTGCCAGCCGGAGTCGCCCTCCGACGGCGCGCCGGATCGTTTGCAGCAATCCGTCGTGGCGTTCCGTCTCCGGCAGGTAGGCGAGGATCGCCACGTAATCCCGTGCACCGCCCTCCCCGAGAAAGCTCCAGAGCGCGTCGGTCAGCGATCCCTCGGACCGTCGTCCCGACGGCGCAAAGAGGGTCAGCCCCCCTTCTTCGGCCGTCGGCCGGTGCGCCACCGGGCTCGTGCCGCCCGATGCCAGAATCACCCGCGTCTGCTCCTTGCTTTCGGCCACATTCGGCTCGTCGAAGGGATTGATCCGGAGCAGCGCGCCCGCCGCGGCGGTGGCAAACTCCCAGCGAAACAGTTCCCCCGCCAGATCGAGCGGATACTTGAGCATCAGGCGGACGACCGGGTGACCCGCACGCTGCAACGTGTCGAGCCAACGCTCATCCGCCTTCGCGCCGTCGGCGCGCCGCGCCATCCGGATGAAGAGCCGGTCGTCGCCATACTGTTCCGGCCCGGCGGGCGATTCACCGTCGACGGGAATGAGCCCCCGCCCCTCCTTGCCCGTGCTTTCCGCCAGCAATTGCTCGGCCCACATGCCGAACCGTTGAAACGAGGCCGTCGGCGCCATGGTCACCTTGTCCCGCCCCGCCGCCGCCAGCGCGCCCAGGATCGCGCCCAGCCGGACCCCGGGATTGCGCTCGGGCGCCGTCGCGCGGCACCGCCGGGCCATGGCGCGAGCCCGATGAAGATAGGCGCGCAGGTTCACGCCGATCAGCGCGGCCGGCACAAGCCCAAAATAGGAGAGCGCCGAGTAGCGCCCGCCGACGTCCGCCGGATTTAGAAAGAGGTGGCGATAACGTTCCTCGCGCGCCTGCGTCTCAAGCGGCGTTCCCGGATCGGTGATGGCGATGAAGTGGTCCCCCGCCGTGCCGCCGACGGCCGAGCGGACCTGGCCGGAAAAATAGCGCGAGAGCGCGTCCACTTCGATCGTCGTGCCAGATTTGCTGGCCACGATGAAGAGTGTCGTGCGCAGCGGCAGGCTCCGCTCCACGCGCGCAATCGTGGCCGGATCGGTGGTGTCCAGTATGATCAGCTCCGGGTACCCCGGCTTGACTCCAAGCGTCCGTCGGCAGACGTCCGCGCACAAACTGCTGCCCCCCATTCCCAGCAGCACGACGTGCGTGAATCCCGCCTGCCGGACCGAACGCACGCAGCGCGCGATCTCGTCGAGCCGGCCAATCATCACCTCCGGCGCCGTCAGCCAGCCCAACCGCTGCTCGATCGCCCGGCGCGCCTGCGGCTCCCGCGTCCACACCGTCCCGTCTTTGGCCCAGACCCGCGCAACGAATCGCTCCCGCCCCAACCGGCGCAACCCGTCGCGAACCGCGCGTTCGTAGGAACCGAGCTCCGCCCGCATCGTTGAGGACGCCGTCGCCCGCACGGCGGACTTACGCGCCACGCCGCACCCGTGTCATCGCCTGCTGATACAGGCCGGCATAGTCGCGCGCCGAACGTTCCCACGAGAAATCGGCCGCCATTGCCGTCCGCATCATGCGGGTCCAGACCGCGCCATCTTGATAGAGCGTCAGCGCCCGGCGGACCGCGGCGAGCAGATCACGGCTGTTCGGCGCGTCGAACACCACGCCGGTCGCCGCGCCCGACGCCAGATTCGACGGCGTCGCGTCGATCACGGTATCCGCCAGTCCGCCGGTTCGGCGGACGATTGGAATCGTCCCGTATCGGAGGCTGTAGAGCTGGTTCAGCCCGCACGGCTCATAGCGCGACGGCATCAGGAAGAGATCCGCGCCGGCCTCGATCCGATGGGCCAGCGGCTCGTCAAACACCAACCGGACCGCGAGCTGCCGGGGATGGCGCGCGGCGGCGCGCTGCAGCGCCTCATGCAACGCCGGATCGCCGCTGCCCAATACGATCATCTGCACCTCCAGCCGCATCAGCTCGTCGAGCGCCTCCAGCACGAGATCAACGCCCTTTTGCGGCGTGAGCCGGGTGATCATGCCCAGCAGCGGCGCCGGCGCGACCGGCAGCCCGCATTCCTTCTGCAGCGCCGACTTGCAGACGGCTTTGCCGCCCGGATCCTGCGCCGAATACGGGCCAGACAGATGCGGATCCTGCGCCGGGTCCCATTGCGTGTAATCGACCCCGTTGACGATGCCGGACAATTCCTGCCGGCGCTTGCGCAGCACGCCGTCCAGGCCGTGGCCGAATTCCGGCGTTTGGATTTCCCGGCTGTAGGTCGGACTGACCGTATTGAGCAGCGTCCCGAACACCAGCCCCGCCTTCATCACATTGATCTGTCCATAAAATTCCATCGTCTCCGGAGTAAAGAAGTCCGCCGGCAATCCCAGGGCCGGAAAAGCGGCGGCCGGAAAGAGTCCCATGTAGCCGATATTATGAATGGTGAAGAGCGTCGCCGGCGACGGCTGTGCGCCGCCTCGCGAACGCAACCGCAGGTAGGCCGCCGTCAGCGCCGTCTGCCAATCATTCGCATGCAACACATCGGGCGACCAGTTCAAGAGGCCGGGCAGCTCGATCACGGCGCGGCTGAACGCCGAGAATCGCTCCAGATTGTCAGCGTAGTCGACCCCCTGTTCCTGGTACAGGCCCGGCCGCCCGAAGAGACGATCATTGGCCAGCAGGATCGCCTCCACGCCGCTGCCCGGCAGGCGGCCTTTCCAAACGTCAAAACGATGGTCCCGGCCGGCCAGACTCGCCGTCACGGCGCCACCCGGTTGAAAGGCCCAACGCGACGCATCCACGGCGCCATACTTGGGCATGACCACTTTTACCTCATGCCCGAGCCGCTCCAGGGCGATCGGCAGCGCGCCGGCCACATCCGCCAGCCCGCCGGTCTTGGCGAAGGGCGCCACTTCCGGGGATACATAGAGAATTTGCATCGTTAGCTCACAGCCCAAACACTGGGCCACTTTAACCCATTTACCGGCCGACCGCAATGAATCCAGGGACTTTGGGATGGGCGGCTGGCGTGGCAAAGCGCGCGCGCTATAATATAAGCTATCACCATGCCCCACCCCACCCAGACAGTCCGGCAGATCAGCCTCCTCACGGAGTACGACATTTTTCTGTTCAAGGAAGGCAACCACTTTTCGCTCTTCGACAAGCTGGGATCGCATCTATTGACAGTCGACGGCGTGCTCGGCGCTTACTTCGCCGTCTGGGCGCCGAACGCCCGCACGCTCTCCGTCATCGGCGATTTTAACGGGTGGGACCCCCGCATGCATCCGCTTAACCCGCGGAGCGACGAGTCCGGCATCTGGGAGGGCTTCATCCCCCGCGTCGCGCAGGGCGCGCGCTACAAATACCATCTGGTCTCCAACCGGAACGGCTACACCGTGGCCAAAGCCGACCCCTTCGCCCTCCATGCGGAAACGCCGCCCCGGACCGCTTCGATCGTCTGGGACCTCTCGTATGAATGGAAGGATCAAGCCTGGATGGCCGGGCGCGGCCGCGCCAACAGTCACGGCGCGCCGATGGCCATGTACGAAGTGCACCTGGGCTCCTGGCGCCGCGTTCCCGAGGAGGGCAACCGGTCGTTGACCTATGTGGAGCTGGCCGACCGGCTGACCGACTATGCAAGCGGCATGGGTTACACACACGTGGAGCTGCTGCCCGTCATGGAGCATCCGTTCTACGGCTCCTGGGGCTATCAAACCACCGGCTATTTCGCGCCCACCAGCCGGTACGGCACGCCCCAGGAGTTCATGGGGCTGATCGATGCGCTGCACCGCCGGGGCGTCGGCGTCATCCTCGACTGGGTCCCCTCCCATTTTCCGAACGACGAGCACGGCCCGGCCTTCTTCGACGGCACCCATCTCTACGAGCACGCCGACCCCCGGAAAGGCTTCCATCCCGAGTGGAACAGCCACATTTTCAATTACGGCCGGAACGAAGTGCGCAACTTTCTCATCAGCAGCGCCCTCTTCTGGTTGACGCGCTACCATGCCGACGGCCTGCGGGTTGATGCGGTGGCCTCGCTGCTCTATCTTGATTACGCCCGGAAGGAGGGGGAGTGGATTCCCAACCAGTATGGCGGGCGGGAGAATCTTGATGCGATCACCCTGCTCCAGCGATTGAACGAGGAAGCCTACCAGCGCTGCCCCGATGTACAAATGATCGCCGAGGAATCGACCGCCTGGCCCATGGTTTCCCGGCCGACCGATGCCGGCGGATTGGGATTCGGGATGAAGTGGATGATGGGCTGGATGCACGACACACTGGCCTATTTTTCCCACGATCCCGTGCACCGAAAACATCACCATCAACTGCTCACGTTCAGCCTCTGGTATGCCTTCACGGAGAATTTCGTCCTGCCGCTCTCGCATGACGAAGTCGTCCACGGCAAGGGCTCCCTGCTCGGAAAAATGCCGGGCAACGAATGGCAGCGCTTCGCCAATCTCCGGCTCCTCTACGGCTCCATGTACGGCCACCCGGGGAAAAAGCTGCTCTTCATGGGCGGTGAATTCGGCCAGGTGCCCGAATGGCGCCACGATGAAAGCCTCGAATGGCACGTGCTGCAGTACGCGCCGCACGCGGGACTGCAACAGTGGGTCCGGGACCTCAACCGTCTCTATCGGGAGGAGCCCGCGCTGCACGAGCTCGATTTCGAACTGGACGGCTTTGAGTGGATCGACGCGCAGGACTGGGAGCGCAGCGTGATCGGCTGGCTGAGAAAGGGCAAGACCACGGGCGCGCAGATCGTGGTGGTGGCCAACTATACGCCCGTGGTCCGCCACGACTATCGAATCGGCGTGCCCCGCGGTGGCCAGTGGAAAGAGTTGATCAACAGCGATGCGACCCTTTACGGCGGCTCGGGGCTGGGCAACCTGGGTGGTGCGCAGGCCCAGGCCGTGCCGTGTCACGGCCGCCCCTATTCCCTGTCGCTCACGTTGCCGCCGTTGTCCGTGCTCTTCCTGAAAAGCGACGCGTAACCGATGACGGACGCTTGGCCAATCAGAACGCTTCCGGGCGCGCCCTCTCCCCTGGGCGCCACGTGGGACGGGAAGGGCGTCAACTTTGCGCT
>CAZJRH010000303.1:0-2382 GCA_964548215.1 uncultured Nitrospirota bacterium | reverse complement strand
CGCCCCGATCGGGGCTCCCAACCCGTATGACTACCGAACCCGCATTCAGGTCAAGATCAACGCATCGCAACCGGCGCCAGCCATGGGCTTTTTTGCCGCCCGGTCGGGCCGGCTCGTGCCGATGGAGCGCTGCCTGGTGGCGGCGCCGGCGCTCAATCACGCCGTCACAGTATTGCGCAAACTGTTGACCGATCCCGTCAGGCGCCTGCCGTCCATGACCGACGTCCATCTGCACCTGGCGCAGGGGACCGGCGAGTTGCAATGCCGCCATTTTGCCAAGGGTGAGCCGAAGAAACGGGTGGAGGCCTTCCTGGCCGGAGCGGTTGATGCGCTGCCCGAATTGGTCAGCCAGGTCTACTATGATCACAGCGGGCATCGAAGAGTCTGGGGGCGCGACTGGATCACGGATCGCCTGCATGACCGGCCGTTTCGAATCAGCGACCGTTCCTTTGCCCAGGTAAATTGGGCCCAGAATCAGGTGATGATCAACACGGTGCTCACCGTCGCTGCGCTGACGGGGCGCGAAGCGGTGTTGGAACTGTTCTGCGGCATCGGCAACTTCGGCCTCTTTCTGGCCGATCGGGCCGCGACGCTCTCGGGTTACGATGAAAATCCATCGGCGATCGCGGATGCTCGATACAATGCCAAACAACAGGGCAAGGCCAATTGCCGGTTTGAGGCCGGGCCGGTGGGCGAGGTGCTGGCGGGATTGATCAAGAGCGGGCGGCAATTTGATCTCGCCCTGCTCGATCCGCCGCGAGAGGGCGTGCAGCACGCCGCCCTGAAAACGCTGATCAAATTGCAGCCCCGGCGGATCATTTATGTGTCGTGTGTGCCGTCGACGCTGGCGCGCGATCTGCGGCGGTTGGTGGACGGCGGCTATCGGGTGGGGCGGATCCAGCCGGTCGATCTCTTCCCGCAGACGCCCTATCTGGAAACCGTGACGGAATTGATCTTAATGTAGGGGCGATTCACGAATCGCCCTGCTTCATGCATTGCCCCTACAACGTCGCCCGCACGCCGAAGCGGGGCGTCACGCCCCGCACCGTAAATCCGACCGCTTCTTCATAGCGGGCGTTTAGCAGATTATCGATCGCCACGAACAGTTCCCACGTTGCATTGGCGCGCCACGTCACCGCCAGATTGACCCGTGTGTAGGCGTCGAGCGCGCGGTCTCCCGTGGGAATCGACGAGTCATGCACCCGGCCCACCGTCAGCACGTCCGCATGCAGCCGCACCGGCGGTTTGGGCCGCCAACGGACGGTCATGCCGCCCCGCCACCGCGGGCGGCTCCGTAGTTCTTCGGCGGTGCCCGCAATATCGGTCCGCACATAGCTGACGTGCGGCAGCAGTGTTAGCGTGCCGGTCGCCTGCAGCGTGGCGGCCAGCTCCACGCCATTGGCCGTGATGAGCGACCGGTTGACCATCATGGGCGGCGGCCCCTCCTGAAAATCGATGGCGTCGCGAAACCGGTTGAAGAAGAGGGTGGCGCTGATGGTGACCCGCTCATCGAGCCACGACTGCGCCACGGCGACGTCGAAGCTGCGGCTGCGCTCCAGCTTCAGGCCGGGATTGCCGACGATCGGGTGGCCCAATGCGAAGAAGCTGGGCAATTTGAATCCCTGGCCCCATGTCACGCGTAGAGTGGCGCCGGCGGGCGGCATGATCCAGATGACGCCGAGCCGCGGACTGGCCTGCGGGGCTTCTCCTTCGGGCAGATCGAGCCGGGTGCCGGCCTGAAACACCAGCCGCTTGCCCGGCTCGTATCGAGCCTCGACAAACGCGGCCCCCAGATCGCGCTGCATGGTGAAACTGGTCGGCACGGTCATGCCGCCGATCAGCAGGCTGCCGGTGCTGTTGCCCTCTTCGGTCTGCGCGGTCAGCCCCATGGTGATGTGCGCTCCGCTCGTGATTTCGATCAGGTGGCTGAGCGTGACGGCATAGAGGTGATAGTCGGTCTCGGTCACGTTGGGCGGAATGCCAAATGGATCGCGCACGCCGGGCGCGACGCCGGGAGAGTTGAGCAACTCCCGCCGGGCCTGATAGGTCAATGCGGCGCTGAACTCCTGCGATGACGATACCTCTTGCGACCAGGTCAGGCCCATGGTCAGCTCGTCCGTGTCGCGGTTGTCCAGGTCCCGAATGACGGCATAGCTGGGGCCACCGCTGTCGTCAGGAAACGCCTCCTGATGACTGTCGGCATAGCGAAGGCGGTAGCGCAGTTCAGTTCGGTCGGTGGGATGAAACCCGATGCCGGCCTGGAGCGTGGCGCCGATAAGCTGGCTGCCGTCGACCGCTTGGCCGCCATCGACATAGGCCCCGCTGATGGAATAGTCGAGCCGGTCGAAGGCCCCCTGGCTCTCCACCAGCGCACGGTGGTCG
>CAZJRH010000302.1:0-3143 GCA_964548215.1 uncultured Nitrospirota bacterium | reverse complement strand
GCGGTTTGTTCACCCGCACCGTGGCGGCCGATCGGCGTCAATCATTTATCGAGCAGCAGCGATCGCTGCTGGCGGCCATCGACGTGCCGTTGGAGGTGTCGCCACCCTGGCTGACGGTGAGCGTGGAGGAACGGCGCTCGGCCGCCGAACGGCTGCGCGCCAGCGGCCTGGATCCCGGCCGGCCGATCATCGGCATCCATCCCGGCGGGTACTATCCGACGCAGCGCTGGCCCTTGGGCCGCTTTCTGGAGCTGGCCAGGCAACTGGAGCAGGCCGACTGGCAGATCGCCTTTTTTGGCACGAGAGCCGAGGAGCGGCTGATCGCCCAAATCGGCACCGGGGTGGGGGCGAAGGTCGGCGTCTACTTCGGTCTGGAACTCCGGGAATTCATCGCCATCATGAGTCATTGCCGCCTGTTTATCTGCAACAATTCTGGCCCGCTTCATCTGGCCGCCTCGTTGGGATTGCCGACCGTCTCCACGATGGGGCCGACCAATCCGGTCCGATGGCAGCCGGTGGGCAACCATCATCGCGTCGTCAGCAAAGGGCTCTGGTGCAGTCCCTGCCAGGAGGCGCACTGCCCCCTGGGCACGCATGATTGTTTGATGGAGATTTCCGTTGAGGAGATGGCCAAAGCGGTCAGGGAACTCACCGCCGCGCTGCCGGGACTTGCGCCGACGAAGCTCGTCGGCGCGATCCAGGCTGCAAAGGTGGAGCAATGGTGATGGCGTGGGGAAATCGGCAGGGTCAAGAACGGATGCGACAAACCGAGCATCGGTCTGACATGCGAGCCACGATGACCATACGTATGGGCGATGGGGGTCCAGGGGGAGCTGAGCACGCTCCCCCTGATTCCAAATGAAACGGGCAATCTGGCAAATAGTCTGGTCACTCGCGGCGGCGATTCTGAGCCTGTACATCGCTTTTCTGGTGTCGCGCTATTACGGCCTGGGCTCGAATTCGTATGAGCCGAAGGATTTCGAGCGGCAACGCTTATTTGAAGAAACGGGCCGGTCGGTGACCGACCCCAAGCAGCACTGAGGCAACAGATCATGGCTGATAGACGAAAGCAACCGAGGGCCAAGCGCCGGCTCGGACAGAACGGCAACGGCCACGTCATCGCGCCGCCGCCCGACCGGCGGACGGGCGAGCGCAAGCTGCGGGTGCTGCACCTGATCACGCGCCTGGATCGCGGCGGCTCGGCCGAGAATACGTTGCTGACCGTGATCGGCCTTGGCCGGCTGGGCTATCCTGTCATGCTCGCGGCGGGCGATTCATCCGAGTCGCGCATGACGCCGCGGGAATCCGCGTCGCTTGATGCGCGGTTGGCCGAGGTGCGCGACGCCAGCGGCCATTACATGATCTTGCCTTCATTGCGCCGCCGGCTCTCGCTGTTCGGCGATCTGATGGCGCTGGTGGAAATGATCCGGCTGATCCGGAAAATTTCCCCCGACATTGTGCATACCCATTCGTCCAAGGCCGGCGTGCTCGGGCGGCTGGCGGCCTGGTTGTGCCGCGTGCCGATCGTCGTCCATACGCCGCACGGCCATGTCTTCTACGGATACTACGGCCCCCGCGTGAGCGCGGCCATCGTGGCGATCGAACGGTGGCTGGGCGGCATGACGCACGGCCTGATCGCGTTGACCGAGGTGGGCAAACAGGAGTATCTCGACCGGCGGATCATCGCCGCCGACCGGTTGCACGCCATTCCCAGCGGCATCGATTTGTCGGCCTATCGCAACGGCCCGACGCGGACCCCACGATCGACGGCCTACGGCATTGCCGCGGGCGGCACTGGGGGCCGCCGGGCGCAGACGGGCGAAGCCAGAGCCCGCCGGACGATTGGCCTGCCGGTAGAGGGGCCGATGATCGGCGTCATGGGACGGCTGGTTCCGATCAAAGGCCATCGCCATCTGCTCGACGCGTTGCCGGCCATTCTGCATGAATTTCCCAAGGCCCGGCTGATCTTTGTCGGCGAAGGCGAGGAGCGGGCGCGGCTGGCTGAGCGCGCCGCCGAACTGGGCGTGTCGGATCATTTGCATATGGTGGGCGCGCAGCCGGAGCTGCGGCGCTACTTTGCCGCCTGCGACGTGATCGTCCAGCCGTCGCTCAACGAGGGCATGGGGCGCACGGTCGTCGAGGCGCTGGTCATGGGTAAGCCGGTGGTGGCCAGCCGGGTGGGGGGGCTGCCGGAATTGATTCATCAGGGCCGTAACGGGCTGCTCGTGCCGCCTGGTTTGCCGGCCGCGCTGGCCGAGGCGGTCTGCACGCTGCTGAGAGAGCCGGTGCGTTTGCGCCGGATGGGCGAAGCGGCCCGCCGGTCGGTGACCAGCCGCTATACCTCCGAGGCGATGGTGGAGGCGATCGATCGGCTCTATCAGTGGTTGTCTCATCGGCGCACGACGGCCGACGGCCAAAAGAGCGCCTCGCGCAAGAGCCCCGCGCCGCAACCGTCGCAGACCCGATCGCATTCCTTCCGGATTTCGAGCAGTGACTAGATGCAGGCGGGCCGGCTTGTTGCCGGCTGCCCTGAGCGCCGTTGCCGTTCTTCTCGCCGCTGTCCCGGCGCACGCCGAACCATCACCGGAGCCGACGCAAGCGCTCCACCAACTCGCCCTGGTCTTTCACGCCCATTCCTCCATGAGCACGGGCGATCTGCCGCTGGAACAGCTTGTCCACCGCGCCTCGACGGCCGGCCTCGACGGCATCGTCGTCACCGAAAATTATGAGCTGGGCGTGGAGTACGGCCTGTGGCCCCTGCGCGGCCTGCTCCGGTATCGCGTCGGCATCCCGTCGGTTCAAGCAGAGGGCGTGGCCGGCTATCTGGACACGGTGCGCCGGGCGCAAGCGCGCTATCCGGACATGGTCATCGTGCCCGGCCTCGAAGTGATCCCGCACTATTATTGGACCGGCTCGCTCTGGAACGACAACCTGACGCTGCACGATACGCAGAAGAATTTACTCCTGATCGGATTGGACGACACGGAAACGGTCGCCGCGGCGTTCGCCCGCCCCTCGGATCCGCTGCCGGTGCGGCTGGCCCGTCTCTGGCCGCTCGTCCTGCTGGCGCCGGCCGTCTGGCTGTGGCGGCAAAAACGGGTCGATAAAGTCCGGACGAAGTTTTATCAATTATCGCGAACACG
>CAZJRH010000301.1:0-1785 GCA_964548215.1 uncultured Nitrospirota bacterium | reverse complement strand
AACTCGTCCATGTTCGTCTTGCCCACCATGACCGCGCCAAGCGTCTCCAGCCGGTCGACCACCGTGGCACTGTAGGGTGGCGTGAAGCCGGCCAGTATCTTCGAGGAACAGGTGGTCGCCACGCCGGTGGTGCAGAGATTGTCCTTGAGCGCGATGGGAATGCCGGCCAGCGGCGACAGCGGCCCGCCGGCCTTCAGGTCCCGATCGATCCGCGCGGCCGCCGCCTCCGCCTGCGGACGGGTCAGCGTCACGAAGGCATGGATCGATGGCTCCAAGCGTTCGATCCGGTCGTAGGCGGCGCGCGTCAGTTCCGCGGCGCTCACCTCCCGCCGCGCGAGCCGGTCGTGCGACTCGTGGATCGTCAGATCGTATAACTGTTCCGTCATGTCAGGTCCGCTTCGCTCGAACAAGGGCGGTTCGTGAACCGCCCCTACGTAATCCCCATTGCCGTACGCTCAATGTTTGGCCAGGTTTTTCTCATCCACTAGAATGATCGTCGGCCGATACCGTTTCAGCTCTTCCTCGTTGTACAGTTCATAGCAGAAGATCACGATGCGGTCGCCGATCTTGCCCTTGTGCGCCGCCGGCCCGTTCAGACAGATCGTGCCGGAGTTGGCGGGCCCCGGAATTACGTAGGTTTCAAATCGCTCGCCGTTGTTCAAATTGGAGATCATCACCTGTTCGTAGGGCAGGATCGAGGCGGCCTTCAGCAACTGCTCGTCCACGGTCAAGCTGCCTTCGTAATTGATATCGGCGTCGGTCACCGTCGCCCGGTGAATTTTTGACCGCAACATCACCCGCAGCATCCTAGTCTCCTCGGCCGCCTTCGGCCAAAATTTTCGGCACCCGGAAAAATTCCCCGGCGCGATCCGGCGCGTTGGCCAGGATCGCCTCCCGATCGCAGGAGGGCGCCACATCATCCTCGCGCCAGACGTTGGCCATCGGCGCCACGTGCGACGTCGGCTCCACCTGGCTGGTGTCCAATTCGTTGAGCGTCTGCACGTAGGTGAGGATCTGGCTCAACTGCCGGCCCAAGCCGGCCGCCTCCTCGTCGCCCAGCGCCAGCCGCGCCAGCGTCGCCACCTGCCGCACCTCCTCGCGACTCAGTTCCATTTACGCCGAGCGCCCCGTGCGAGGCGCAATATCCGATGTTAGTACCATTTTACGCCCGCTCCAGTCTGGCCTGTTGCACCAGCAATTTTTTCATGCCGACGCTGGCGAAATGAACCACCACTTTTTGCCGATCGCCGCGCCCCTCGCTCAATTTCACCGTGCCCGCGCCCCAGACCGGATGGCGCACGCGGATGCCGACGATTAGATCGGGGGGAGATGCTCCTCCCTGCCTGCCGGTAGGCAAGGTCCCCCCGAGCCCCCCATCGCCGTGCGTGTTGCTGTCATGGCTCGCGTTGTCAGACCAACGCTCGGTTGCCGCCCCGGCATGCCGTTCGTGAATGTCCCGGCTCGGCGGCTCGGCTTCCGCAGGCACGCCGTGCGTCACCTGCTCGCACAGTTCCGGGGGCATCTCATCGAGAAACCTGGAAGGGGCGTTCCACTGCACCGAGCCGTAGAGCCGCCGCGACTCGGTATGCATAACGTAGAGATGGGTCTTCGCCCGCGTCATGCCGACATAGCAGAGCCGCCGCTCCTCCTCCATTTCAGCCGGCTCGGTCAGCGACCGGAAATGCGGGAAGAGCCCTTCCTCCATGCCGGCCAGAAAAACGACGGGAAATTCCAACCCCTTCGCGCTGTGCAGCGTCATCAACAACACCGCGCCACCGCCCGCAT
>CAZJRH010000300.1:0-2475 GCA_964548215.1 uncultured Nitrospirota bacterium | reverse complement strand
CCGCGTCAACGGCCGGGAGTCGGCGCTGATGGGCATCTTCCTGCAGCCGGGCGCCAACGCGCTGGAGGTCGCCGAAGAGGTCACAACGACCATGAAGCGGCTCTCCGGGCAATTTCCGGCCGGCTTGGAGTACGCGAACGTCTACGACACGACCCGCTTTGTCAAGGTCTCTATCCGCGAGGTGGTGAAGACGCTGGCCGAAGCGATGGCGCTGGTCTTTCTGGTGGTCTATCTGTTCCTCCAGAACTGGCGCGCGACCATGATCCCCTTTGCGGCGGTGCCGGTCTCGCTCATCGGCACGTTCGCCGGCTTGTTCGTGCTGGGTTATTCGATCAACACGCTCACGCTCTTCGGCATGGTGCTCGCCATCGGCATTGTGGTGGATGACGCGATCGTCGTGCTGGAAAATGTCGAGCGGATCATGCGCGAGGAGCGCAAGCCCGCGCGCGAGGCCGCCATCCAGGCCATGAAGGAGGTGACCAGCCCGATCATCGCCATCGTCCTGACGCTCTGCGCCGTCTTCGTGCCGATCGCCTTTCTGGGCGGTCTGGCCGGCGAGCTCTACCGGCAGTTCGCGGTGACGATCGCGATCGCCGTCGTGCTCTCCGGCGTCGTGGCGCTGACGCTCACACCATCGCTCTGCGCGCTGCTCCTGAAGCATGAGCACAAACCGCCGGGCCGTTTCTTCCAACGGTTTAACGACTGGTTCCATCGCGTCACCGGCCGCTATGCCGACGGCGTGGCCTGGGTGATCCGCCGCGGCGCGATCGGCGTCGCGCTCTTTGCCGTCATGGTCGCCGTGACCGTCGGGTTGTGGAAATTCACGCCGGGCAGCCTCGTGCCGGATGAGGATCAGGGCTATTACATCGCCGCCGTCTTCCTGCCCGACGGCGCGACGCTGGAGCGGACCGACCGGGTGGTGGGCGAGGTGGTCAAGGCCATTCGATCCAATCCGGCCAATGAATACGCCGTCGCCTTCACCGGCATGGACTTCCTGGGCGGCGGTTTTCGCAACAGCGCCGCCACGATCTTCGTGCCCCAGCACCACTGGGACGAGCGCGAGGCGAACACCCAACAGTTGGTGATGGACTATTTCATGAAGACGGCCTCCATTAAAGAGGGGATGGCGATCGCCTTCGCCCCGCCGCCGATCTTCGGCCTGGGCAACGCCGGCGGCTTCGAGTTCTACATTCAAAACCGCGGTGACGGCGGATCCAAGCGTTTGGTGGAGGTGATGGGGCAGTTTCTCGCCGCCGCCAATCAGCACCCCATGCTGGCGGGCGTGCAGACGCTCTGGCGGCCGAACGTGCCGCAGCTGTTCGTCGACGTCGATCGGGAAAAGGCCGCGGCGCTGGGCGTGCCGCTGAACGATCTGTTCGACACGCTCGCGGCCACGCTGGGCGCCTACTACGTCAACGACTTCAACCGCTACGGCCGCACCTGGCAGGTGGTCATGTCGGCCGAGCCCGCCTACCGCAGCGATCCCGAAGCGATCGGCGAACTCTACGTGCGTTCCCAGCATGGCGAGATGGTGCCGGTCAAGGCGCTGGCCCGGGTCGTCTACACCTCGGGGCCCGATTCGCTCGATCGCTTCAACAATCTGCCGGCGGTCAAGCTGCTGGGGCAGGGCGCGCCCGGCGTCTCCTCCGGCCAGGCGATCGAGGTGATCGAACAGATCGCCGAGACGGTGTTGCCGGATGATTTCACCTATGACTGGGGCGGTGCGTCGTTCCAGGAAAAGAAAGCAAGCGGTACGTCCGGCCTGGCGCTGGGGCTGGCCGTCGTGATGGTCTTTTTAATTCTTTCCGCGCAGTACGAACGCTGGTCGCTGCCGCTCTCCGTGTTGATGGCGCTGCCGTTCGGCACGTTCGGCGCGCTGGCGGCGGTCTGGATCAATAATCTGCTGCCGATGCCCTATTACATGGCGATGGGCATACCCTGGCTGCAGAGTCTGTTGTCGCCGCTGGCCAACATCGCGCGGCTGAGCAACGATGTCTATTTTCAGATCGGCCTGGTGACACTCCTGGGACTGGCGGCGAAGAACGCCATTCTGATCGTCGAATATGCGCTGCTCAAACACCAGGAGGGGTTGTCCCCCTCGGCGGCTGCGCTGGAGGCGGCCCGGCTGCGCTTCCGGCCGATTCTGATGACCTCGCTCGCCTTCATCCTGGGTGTCGTCCCGCTGGCCTTTTCCACCGGCGCGGGCGCCGGCGCCCGTCATGCGGTGGGCACCGGTGTGATGGGGGGCATGCTGGCGGCGACGTTTCTCGCCATCTTCTTCGTGCCGATGTTCTTCAAACTGATCACCGACCGCCATCTCGTCGAGCCGCGCGCCACCGCCCAGATCCGTGAGGAAATCGCGCGCCACCGGGCCAAGCCGGACCGTTAATCCCGGCGATTGTATCGTTGAAAATAAAAAAAGCCCTGAACAATTCAGGGTTTTTTTTATTGCGGGGGATGGATTTGAACCATCGA
>CAZJRH010000299.1:0-4970 GCA_964548215.1 uncultured Nitrospirota bacterium | reverse complement strand
ACAGCCTGCTTCAGATCCCGGTTCGTGGCCACAATCACCCGCACGTCGATCTGCCGCCGCTTGCTCTCCCCGACCCGCTCGAACTCCTCCTCCTGCAGCACCCGCAGCAGCTTGACCTGTATAGCGCCACTGATCTCGCCGATCTCGTCGAGGAAAATCGTCCCGCCGTTCGCCAGCTCGAACCGGCCGAGCTTGTGCGTGACCGCGCCGGTGAACGCGCCCTTCACGTGGCCGAACAGCTCGCTCTCCAGCACCCCCTCCGCCAGGGCGGGGCAGCTCACCTTGATGAAGGGCTTGTCGGCGCGCGGGCTGAGATGATGGATCGCGTGGGCCACCAGCTCCTTGCCCGTGCCGGTCTCGCCCTGGATCAGCACCGTCGCCTTGGTGCGCGCGATCTCCGGCAACTGCTTGAGCAGCAACTGCATTTCCCGGTCCTGCGCGACGATCTGGTCGAAGGCGTAGCGGGCCCGCACCTCCTCCTCCAGCGCCTTGCTCTTGATCCGCTCCTCGATCAGCTGCCACATCAGCCGCGCGCTCAGCCCCCCGATCAGCTCGATGCCGCGCGCCGGCAGCGCTTCCAGCGCCGCCCGGATTTTTTCATTGCCTGTCACGTCGACGACGATGTCAACCGGCTCCTTGAGCAGGGTGCGGTAATCGGCGGTGGTGGGGATATTCAGGCGGCGGGCCAGGTCCATGCCGGGGGCGTCGGGCTGCACATCGGCAATGCCCGTAATCGTCACCAGCGGATCCTTCTGCAGCAATTCGATCAGCGCCGTGCCGCCCCGGCCGGCCCCGATGATGGCCACGCGCGTCATGACTTAGAGGAAGCGATCGACGGCGCGGCAGAGCTCCTGCACCGCGTCAACGGACTTTTGAAACGCCGCGCGCTCGGGCGGGGTCAGCTCCATCTCGACGATCCGCTCGACGCCCCGCCGTCCGAGCACCGCCGGCACGCCCACGAAGAGCTCCCGCACCCCAAACTCGCCGCGGCAATAGGCGGCGCACGGCAGGAGTTTGTGCTGATCGCCCACAACGGCCTGCACCATCTCGACGATGGCGGCCGACGGCGCGAAATAGGCGCTGCCCGTCTTCAACAAATTCACAATTTCCGTGCCGCCGTCGCGGACGCGGTGGATGATGGCTTCCAATTTGTCCTCGGGCAGCCGCGTCGACACGGGCACGCCGCCCACCGTGGTGGCGCGGATCAGGGGCACCATTGTATCGCCGTGCCCTCCCAGCACCAGCGCGTCGATCGTGACGGGTGACACCGAGAGCGCCTCGGCCAGAAAGGCCCGGAGCCGGGCGGTATCCAGCACGCCCGCCATGCCCATGACCTGCTCGGGCGCGCAACCGGCGACGCGATAGGCCACATAGGTCATGGCATCCAGCGGATTGGAGACGATAATGAAAACCGCATTCGGCGAATGGCGCGCCGCCTGCTGGGTCACCTGCTTGACGATGCCGACGTTGATCTTCAGCAGATCGTCGCGGCTCATCCCCGGTTTGCGGGGGGAGCCGGAGGTGATGACCACGACGTCGGATTGCGCCGTGGCGGCGTAATCGCTGCCGCCGGTGATGCGGCAATCGGAGCCGTACAGGGGCGCCGCCTCGGCCAGGTCGAGCGCCTTGCCCCGGGCCAGCCCGCCCTCCACGTCGATCAGAACGATGTCGCCCAGTTGCTCCGACAGCAATCGCTGGGCGCAACTGCCCCCGACGTTGCCGGCGCCGACGACCGTGATTTTTGGGCGTGTCATGCTGTGAGGCTCTCCCTGCCGCGGGCGGCGACAAATTCCGACGCTCGCGCCCCCACGTTATAGGCAATTCCGCTCATCGTGTCAAGCGGAACGGCCCTCGATCAACCCGCGCGGTCAGCGGTGTCGGCGGGGACGGGAGACCTTTATGGAACGGGGGGCCGTACGGCCAGGAATAGCCCCACCCCAGGCAAGGATAGGGATACGGCACCACCCCGTTATTGAATGCGCGTGGCCGTCAACGCGCCGGCGTGTTCCTCGTATGTGACGGCCACCCGGTCGCCGACGCTCACCGGTTGCCATTCAGCCGGCGCCGTGAAGCTGATCGATTGACCCGTCTCCGCGTCACGGATCGAAAATTGCCGGTCGGCGGCGTTGACCTGCAGCACCACGCCGACGTGCGTGTTCTCGCCGGCGGACGCGCAGGCCCACGCGGACGCCACGGCCAGGCCGTTCAGCGCGAGCGCCGCGCCCAGAAGTGTCACCATGTTGAGTCTCTTCATACTGTCCTCCGTGGTCGGGATTGATCCTCTGCAACGCCAGCCTAGCACGGGCGTGAGCGCGACTTCAAGACGACGCGGCTCGACGGAAACCGGCGCCCCGCGCACTTTACTTTGCGCCAAACGTCTGCTACGATGCTCCCCGATGTCATCCCCGTCGAGCCTGCGCGCCGCCCTCGCCGCCGCGCTGATCGTGTGTGTGCCGGCGTTGTCGGCCGCTCAACTCGCCGATCCGCGGCCGGGCCGCGAGGTGCCGACGATGGGCAACATTCATATCCCGTCGCCGGGCTCGCCCCATCCACCCTACAACAGCGATCCGCCCACGTCGGGCCCGCATGTGCGCTGGGTCGCCAAATGGGGCGTGCACACGGCGCCGGTTCCGCTGGAGGCGCAGGTGCACAACCTGGAGGACGGCGGCGTAGTGGTCCAATACAACTGTTCCGACAAACCGTGTCCCCAGTTGGTCGAAAAGCTCGAGGCGCTGGCCAAGCACCCCGGCCTGCTGGCGATGCCGAAGGCCATGACCCAGCATGGCGACCCAAAATTTCTCCGGCTGGTCATCGCCCCCTACCCGACGATGAAATTCAAGATCGCGCTGACGGCCTGGGGACGGATCGACACCCTGGACCACTATGACGAGGCGCGCATTCTCCGGTTCATCAAGGCCTACATCGGCGTCGATCATCATCCGACGAACGAATAGCCGGCGACGCTCCCCATTCCCGTGCGAGCGCGCACGGATGACCCGGCCGTCATGATCCCTCTCTTGAGAAACGCGGGGCTGGCGCTCGCCTCCGGCGTGCTCTTCGCGCTCAGTTTTCCGCTCACCGGCGACTTCACCGGCCTGCCGCCGTTCGCATGGATGGCGCTCGCGCCGCTCGGCCTGGCGGTGCTGCCGGGCCGGCCCAGGCGCGCCTTCTGGCTGGGATGGCTCGCCGGCACGACGGCCTATCTGGCGATTCTCTCCTGGGTCGTCATTGTCATGCAGACCTACGGTCACGTGCCGGCCGTCCTCAGTTGGGGACTCCTCTGTCTGCTGGCCGCCTACGTCGGCCTGTATGTCGGCCTCTTCGCTCTCGGATGGCGCTGGCTGGCCGCGCGCTGGCCGCACGCAAGCTGGCTGCTGGCGCCGGCGCTCTGGGTCGCGCTCGAATGGCTGCGGGGCCAGTTGCTCAGCGGCTTTCCCTGGGCGCTCTTCGGTTATTCGCAATACCGCCAACTGGAGCTCATTCAACTGGCGGAGTTCACCAGCGTCTACGGCGTGTCGTTCCTGCTGGTGCTGGTCAATGTCGGCTTCACCTATCTGCTGCTGACCACGATGCGCGATCCGTCCTCGCCCGAACGGCCGGCCCGCCCTCTGCCGCGCTATGCGCCGCTGGTCGCGGGCATCGTCCTGGTCGCCGGCGCGGTCGGCTACGGCCACTGGCGCACGGCCGACGTCGAGGCGTCGCTGGAGCCGGAGCTGCGCGTGGGGCTGATCCAGGGTAATATCGAGCAGGCGGTCAAATGGGATCCCGCCATGCGCCGCGAAACGCTGGAACGCTACGAGCGGTTGACGCGCCAAGCCGCCGCCGAAGGGGCGGAATTGATCGTCTGGCCGGAAGCCTCCGCGCCCTTTATCTTCGAGGAGGAGCCCGACTATCAGCGGGCGATTCGCGCGCTGGCCGCCGGCATCAAACGCCCGCTGCTCTTCGGCAGCCCGGCGATCTCGCGCGACCGGATGGGACTGACCAACAGCGCCTACCTGCTGAATCCCGACGGCGCCACGCAGGCGCGCTACGACAAGCTGCACCTCGTGCCGTTCGGCGAGTATGTGCCGTTCGGCCCGCTGCTGGGCTTCGTGAACAAACTGGTCGTCGGCATCGGCGACTTCGTCCCCGGCGCCGGGCCGGTGCTGATGGAAGCCGCCGGCCGTCCGATCGGCGTCGCCATTTGCTTCGAAATTATTTTCCCCGACGTGGTCCGGCAATCTGCCCAACATGGCGCCCGCCTCATCGTCACCATTACCAACGACGCCTGGTTCGGGCGGTCGGGCGCGCCACTGCAGCATTTTTCCATGGCCGTCTTCCGGGCGATCGAGCACCGCACGCCCGTGATTCGCGCGGCCAACACCGGCATCTCCGGCGTCATCCACGCGACCGGCAAAATCGGCCGGACGAGCGAACTCTTCACGGAGGCGGCGCTGGTGGAGAGCGTCGCCACCACGCCCATCCGCACCGTCTACACCCGCGTCGGTGACATCTTCGCCGTGGGCTGTGGTATACTGGTCGCGTTTTTCATCACGATCGGACGACGACGCAAGCCCGCGGCATGACAATGGAAGACTTTCGCCCCAGATTCGACCAGTTGCAGACGATGCTCGACGAGTTGCGGAGGTGTCTTTGACCCCGACAAACTCCAGCGGCGGCTGGACGAGCTGGAAGGCCGGATGGCCGGCGACGCCGCGCTGTGGAACGACCCGAGCCAGGCCAAACGGCTCCTGCAGGAACGGTCCCACCTCGAGCGCGAACTGGCCGAGTGGCGCGCGATCGAGCGGGAATTCCGCGACCTCGGCGCATTGATCGAACTGACCGAGCAGGAACAGGACGCGTCGATTGAAGCGGACATTGCGCGCCAGCTCGCCGCCCTGACCCGGCAAGCCGAACACCTCCGCACCGAAGCGATGCTGTCCGGCGAACTCGACGCCAGCGCGGCCATCGTGCAAATCCACCCCGGCGCG
>CAZJRH010000298.1:0-1526 GCA_964548215.1 uncultured Nitrospirota bacterium | reverse complement strand
CGAAGGAATGCCCGAGCAACGTGAACATGGCCTTGCTGAAGGCGGAGTTGAACCATGCGCGGATTCAGCGCGACGGACTGGGTTTGCGCGAAAGGATTTTCAGTTCGGTTGATCTGCTCGGACAGCTTGGTTGCAAAGTGCCTGCGCTCGCGAACAGAAGTCTTGAATGGTCATGGACGCGGCGGTTGATGGAAAAGTTTTTTGGCATCGCCCAGCAACGTCCTTTGCCGCACTACACAAAGACGCGATTTGATTCCTGGTTTGCGGAACGAACTCCTTCGCGGGTCGCCAATCGGGGCCGCGTGGTTTTGTGGGATGACACGTTTGTCCGTTATCACGAGCCGCACATCGGATTTGCGGCAGTGAAAGTTTTGGAGATGGCGGGATTCAAAGTTGAATTAGTTCAAGGGCGCAAATGCTGCGGTCGTCCGGCATTCAGCCAAGGAAATTTGGATGAGGCGATGACACTTGGCAGCCACAACCTCACGCTGCTGAACCAGGACGTGGACAACGCGCCGATTATTTTTCTCGAGCCGTCGTGCTACTCGATGTTCGTGGAAGATTATCGCGAACTGAAGCTGCCGAACTTCGAGCGCGTCGCGAAGCGGTGTTTTCTGTTCGAGGAAGTCATCGAGAGTTTGTTGAGGAACGATCCGGGCGCACTGAAATTTTTCGCGCGCGCGGGAAACATCATCATCCACGCGCATTGCCATTTGAAATCGCTGATGAATCCCGACTTGCTGAAAAGTCTGGCGCAACGTTTGCCGGAGCGCCGGGTGAGTCTGCTCGAGACAGGCTGTTGCGGGATGGCCGGAGCGTTCGGCGCGCTCCCGTCGAAATACGAATTGTCGGTCAAAATCGCGGAGCCGTTGATTCGACAGGTCAAAGAGCAGCCTTACGGCACAATCATTGTCGCATCCGGCACGAGTTTCCGGCATCAGATTGATCACCTCGCGCCCGTGCGGGCGCGGCACATGGCGGAAGTTTTGGCCGAGGCATTGGCATAACCACTACCGAGCCAGCATGAGGTTTGACAGACGCGCGCCATTACGTTTTGATAGCGGCAACAAATTTATTATATGGCACTCGACGACATATTGCTGGAAGCCGAAGACAAGATGATCAAGACCGAACAGGTCGTGGTGAACGAATTCGCCGGTGTGCGCACGGGTAAGGCATCGGCGTCGCTCGTGGAAAACATCATCGTGGACGTTTACGGCTCGCAGATGCGCATCCGCGAACTGGCCGGCATCACCACACCGGAGCCGCGCACGCTTACCATCCAGCCGTGGGACGCGGGCACGTTGCAGCCGATTGAGAAGGCGATCCAGAAATCGAATCTCGGATTGAACCCGTCAGTTCAAGGTAAAGTGTTGCGAATCTTTTTTCCCGAGTTGAGCCAGGAACGGCGCCAGGAATTCGTGAAGGTGGTCCGCAAAATGACCGAGGATGGCCGGGTGGCGATCCGGCATGTGCGGCGCGATGCCATGGAACATCTGAAGAAGGAAGCCAAGAGCGGAGGGGTG
>CAZJRH010000297.1:0-1920 GCA_964548215.1 uncultured Nitrospirota bacterium | reverse complement strand
CCACTGTGATCGCATCGGCCGTGTCATCAAACACGATGCCATGTCCGAGTTTGAGCGTCTGGCGGCCGAGAATGGCCCTGAACGTTTTCAGATCAATGTTCAGATGGGCCTCACGGACGCCCACCGTGTTGTAGCTTCGCCCAGCACCGCCCGCTCCGAATCGGCAATCACCCGTGAAGGCTCCCGCCCCGACCGCACCGGGCCCGTTGATCGTGGCCACATCGGCGCCGAAAAAGCAGTTGCCAAAATCCAGCACAACCACGCCGGTCGTGGCGCCCGCCGTGATCGATGTCTTGAGCCGGAAACGGAGATCGTTGAAGCGATTGGCATCCTCCAGGCCGGAATTGCCATCAAGGAGATTATCCGCAAAAAATCCCCTCACCCGAAACTCTCCGCCGAATTTGACTTCAGCTGCGTAGAGTGGGAAGGCCATGAACAACGTCATGGCACCCACGGCTGCTAGGATCAATTTCCTCATCTGTCCCTCCTGGTGTTGTGTGAAGTATTCACGGCGCGCTCTGCACGCGCCGCCGTGCGACGACCTACTTGAGACTTCCACCTCAACCTACTGTTAAATTTATGCAAATTTCTTTCAAAATCGACCAACTGTAGCATCGCCTTGAAAATCTGTCAAGTTTTTTGCTTCGTTCCCCTGAAAAAACAATCGGGTTGCTTCTCCCTCGACGGCTCAGTATAATGAACGCTTTCATTCACGCCGAGCAGCGCGAGGCGTAACATCCGATGTCAGTACCACATTAAACGGCTTGGAAACCGGGAGTCCATATGGTTGCGCCGACATCGATCGCCCCGCCGGGCGCTGACTGCCTGATGAACACCTACCTGCGCAGCCCGCTGCTGCTCGTGAGCGGCCACGGCGTGCGCGTCAACGATCACGCCGGCCGCCGCTACCTCGATTTCGTGAGCGGCGTGGCCGTCAACACGCTGGGCCACTGCCATCCGCACATCGTCGAGGCGGTGCGGGAACAGGCGGGCCGGCTGTTGCACGTCTCGAACCTCTATTTCAACGAACCGCAGCTCCGGCTGGCCGAGCAACTGGTACGCGACTCCTTCGCCGATCAGGTCTTCTTTTGCAACAGCGGCGCCGAAGCGAACGAAGCGGCCATCAAGCTGGCCCGCAAATGGGCCAAACGCCACCGGGGTGAATCCTCGTATGAGATTCTCGTCACGGAGGGCTCCTTCCATGGCCGCACCATGGGCGCCCTGTCGGCCACGGGCCAGCCCAAGCTCCAGAAGGGCTTCGAGCCGCTGCTGCCGGGGTTTCGCCACGTGCCCTATGACAATCTGGAGGCGATGACGGCGGCCATCGGCCCCGAAACTATCGCAATTCTGGTCGAGCCGCGCCAGGGTGAAGGCGGCGTGCGGGTGCCCCATCCGGGCTACCTGCCGGGCCTGCGCCGGCTCTGCACCGAACGAAATATCTTGCTGATCCTGGATGAAGTGCAAACCGGCATCGGGCGCACCGGACGCCTGTTCGCCTATGAGCATGAATCCGCGCCCCCCGATATCATGACGCTGGCCAAGGGCCTTGGCGGCGGCCTGCCCATCGGCGCCATGCTGGCCACGCGCCGGGTCGCGGACGAATTCACGCCCGGCAGCCACGCCAGCACCTTCGGCGGCAACCCATTGGTCTGCGCGGCGGCGCTCGCCACCCTGGAGGTGATCCACCAGGAAGGGCTGTTACCGCTCTGCCATGAAATGGGCGACTATCTGATGGGCAAACTGTCGGTATTGCGTTCGCGCCGATCGGCCATCATCGACGTGCGCGGCAAGGGATTGCTCGTCGGCATCGAGCTGCTCACCGCCGGCCGGCCGGTGATGGAGGCCTGCCAGGCGGAGGGACTGCTGCTCAACGTCACGGCCGAGCGCGTCCTGCGGCTCGTGCCCCCGTTGATCGTCACG
>CAZJRH010000296.1:0-5983 GCA_964548215.1 uncultured Nitrospirota bacterium | reverse complement strand
GCCCTCAGGACGTCGAGTGCCTGGCCGAGACTCCACCGGCGGAGAACACGAGTATGCAGGGCGAGATCAAGCGTGTGACGGAGGCCAGTCTGAAGGCGAAGACAGATCTGGATAAGCGTTGGGCCGATCAGCAGGAGATCTACAGACGGGCCGGGATGATCCCATCCCTGGAGTTTCTCGGGAAGTCCAAGCTCGAGGCGGAGCGACGGCTTGGGCTGGCTCTGATCCGAGCTGATAAGGCCGAGGCAGCCCTGAAGGTGGCTCACGAGGTATTCGGGGTCGAGTCGGACAAGCTTGGAAAGATCGTGGAGAGGGTCACTGGTGAACGAGACGAGGCCATCAAGGTCCTGAAGTCTATAGCGGGAGTTCCGGGCTATGCGGTCGTGTCATACCCGGAAACGGATTGGGCTGCGCTCTACAAGGGGATGGCCTGTAAGTTTCTCGAAAAGATCAAGGAGGTTTAGATGAGCGATCCGATAACGCAACGTATACCATCGCCGCTAGATATGATCCGCCATTATCTGAAGAGCCTGTTCGCTCTCGGATGCCAGGGTATGTGCGGCTACTGGGTCTTCTCCGCGTTCTATAGCGGCGACTACAGCATCTCGGGACTGATCCGACTCTTCGGATCGATGGCTCTGTATTGGCTTATCGAGATCGCGTACTCGTTGGAGAATCGGCATTGGGCCGACCGATACGAGCTGGACTAACGAAAGGACTAGACCTATGGCCTCTACCGAAGTTCACCTAGTACAGCCGCCGACCGCTGCCGAGATCTACTGCACCTGTAAGTGCGTGCGAGATCACCACCGAGCCGAGAGCTTCACCGATACGACCAAGAGGGGTGCCTGCATGTACTGCCCGTGCCGGAAGTTCAAGGAGAAGAAGAAATGAAGAATCGATGGGTTTACCCGGCCATCACCCTCTTCGTAGGCATGGTGCTCGGGGCTCGTCTAGATCGTCTGATCGTCGGCAAGCCCGCTGAAGAGAGTCTGGATATATGGGCTGAGGCTAATCACGTAGCGGCGCTGGCCTTTACGATGCAGTCCAACGCCGTATACGCCCAAGAGTGGATGCCGGACCTTGCCGAAGCCTACTGGGTGGCGAGCGACAAGATCTGGCGCATAGCTCTCGCCATCCGGCTCGAGGATCAGAGGAACGAGTATGAGAAGCCGGTCGCGGAGAGGATGGCCGATGCTCGCGCGGATCTGGCTAAGTGAGGTCTAAGTTCGTGGTGGATGAGATGCTGCCCGTGAATTGGAATCGGATGTCGCTTCGACAGAAGATCCGATACGCGAATCGTCAAGCCAATGAGTGCAGCGAGAGGGCCTTTGAGCTCGAATGTGAGATGGAGTTGTGGGTTGAGGAATATGAGTGGCTCAAGGAGAAGAGCCAGAAGGCTCTCCAGAAAGGACGGGCCAAATGAAGATGACCCGCAAGGAAGCCTGGCATGCCGTCATCTCAGCCTGCCTGGAGTTGGACGACGCCGTTACGGATCATAAGATCGAGTCGGGCGGAATGGATAAGGATGCGCCAGAGGATCGATACCGGGACATGCTGGACGACTTCTCTACGGAGGTCTACCTTATGGCTGCGAAATGGTTTGGTAAGCGGCCGAAATTTCACGGGAGGGCAACGCCGAAGAGTCAGGTCTACGGCGGGTCCGGGCTCTGTCCGAAACACCCAGGCCATGTCGAGAAGTGCTGTCCCAAATGCCTCACGGTCAAAGGGAGGCAACGATGACTCAAAAGGAATTGGACGACGAGAGATACAAGGCCGGAATGTGGCTGGAGGACTGGGTCACGTCCGATATGAGAGATCGATTCATCCCAGTTCAGGTCACGGCCAGGCTCCAGCGTATCCAGCAGCTGCTGTTCATGACGGCCAAGAAGACTAAGAGGAGGAAACGTGCCAATCGATCAAGTCGGTAAGATTATCGCCTACGAGAATGGTGAGATGTCCCAAGAGGAAACTGTGAGCTTCTTCCAGGAGCTGATCGACAGTGGCCTGGCTTGGCAGCTGCAGGGATCATACGGCAGAGCAGCTCGCGGCTTTATCAACGAGGGACTTTGCAAGGAGAAGAAAATTGCCTAGCTTCGAAGAGATAGCTGCCCAGGTTCACCGGGAATACCTCAAGGCGCAGAAAAAGCTTGCGCCACTATCTTGGAGACGAGATCCGACCGCTTGGATGCAGCTTACGGGATCGAAGACCAGAGGAGCAACCGCCGCCAAGCATATACGGTTGTCGGTCGCCTCAAAGTTCCCAAGTGTCTCTTTGGGGGAGATACCGATCCGTCCAGGGTCTAGAAACAAAACGAACATGCTCAGCTATCGAGGTCTGAATTGTGCGATAAAGTTCTCATCCATCACCAAGAACCAAAGATCATTTAGATTTAGTCAGCTTTATAAAGATACTTTTGACCTGGCCATACTGTTCGGCAATAAACCCCACGATCAACACCTATGGGTCGTACCACACGACATTATCAAGAAGAATGCGACAGTTCAGTGGGACGACGAAGATCCAGATATGGAAGTCATGTGGCTGAACAAGTTTCCAAAAAATGGAGACATCCCATCCTGGCTCGCTCCGTATGGAGGGAAGTGGGACGTGGGCGTAGCTCGGCTGCTGAAGCATCTGAGGAAAATTCCGCGGTGAGCCAGCTAGATTGTGAGTTCGGCTGTAATGGAACGGAAGAGCTGGACTGCCAGTTCTGTGATGGGGACGGGAACGCCAGCTCCCAGATCGATGTCGATTCATTCTTCAAGTTCAAATGTACCTGCAACGAGGGAAAATGGGACTGTCCCTGCGTAGGCGGCGTCCATCCCTATGAGCCAACCGAACCTGAAGCGGCGACGAGAGCTCGCCGAAAGGTCTTCGCCGGTCCATGGGCGTAACGAGGAGGTGGGGCGCTCGACGCCGACCAGTCTACCTCTACATGGTCCGGAACATCAGCGGCCAGCGAATATCTTGGACAGATGAGCATAACTGCTTCTCGTCCCTCGATGACGGGGCCGGGGAACGGGTGTTTGTCCTGTCTGAGAAGATCATCTACATGGTTCAGAGCGGGGAGCTAGAGGTCACGAGGCCCTGGTATGGAGGTGGAGGAATGAGATGGACACAAGCCGAGCTTGATCTGATGAAACGGATAGCCGAGGCGACGTTGATTCGCTATGACCTCGGCCTTCCGAGTTTGCTGCGTGATCTGGAGACGTTACGTAGGTTCAAGGCCTTGACATTTCGTGGTGTGCAGATCTGGCAGCATCCGATCTTCGCTGGGCGAACCCCTACGTCTATCCGACTGAAGCTCCGCGATACCCTGTCTAAGCTGGACGGTCGGAGAATAGATCTGATCGTGCAGGACGACGTACCGGAACCGGAAGTTGCGGTCCGGGATATGCCGCCCGTGGTCGTGGGAGGAAGTCGGAGAGTCGAGGATGGGGTCATCATGACGCCTGGCGTGAAGGACAGGGACTGGTGACTCACGCAGAGGCTCGCACAGCCGACATGCTGATGTAGATACAGTCGGTACTTGGCGCACTCCGTCAGGCGAATGCTCGCCAGGCGGCCCGACTGGATCTCTACGAGAACGGGGCACTTCCTGGACTGATAGGTATTCCACAACAGCCGGCCAAAGAACCTCCACGCAGGATCGTAGATGGAGTTATAGTGGGCGGCGCCAAGGTAGAGGGCGCGAAAGGAGATTGGTAATGCCGAGCGGAGCCGAATACTACGCGACTCATCGAGAGAACCAGCTCCTACATCTAGAGCCGCCCGTTCTGTGGATCAATCTCGCGTTCTCGGAGCGACAGCTCTTTGACCGGATCGAGAATGGAGACGCTAGCGCTAATGCCCTCGTGATTTGTGATCGGCTGGCCGAGGAGCTACACCCAGGGATCCAGATCGTAGAGCACAGTTGGCTCGGCGAGATCTACTTCCTGAAAGGCCGGATCGTTCCCGGGACTGAAGCCTGGAATCGGTACATGCGAACACATCCAGAAGATCTGATGGCATACGAGACCACGAGGATGAACCAACTGGCTGCTAGCCAGAGTTATCACCGGGCTGTTGTGCTGACCAATATTGAGATGAGATCTATTTCTCTCGTGGATAACCCAGACATGCTCCCGGAGTTGGGAGGAGTCATTACGGTCTCTGCCGATGATCCGAGAATAGCTCCAGCTTCTTTGGTGGAGACTAGGGCCGACTACGCACGCCGGAGGCTTGACGAGCCCCCGTCTTTGGCTCGTGTCGTACTCGGAGCTTTTGTCGAACATCCAGCACCAGTCAGGAAGATCCGGGATGGCGTCATAGTAATCGAAGAGGATCCGAAGATCAAACCACGAAAGGACGACTGGTGATGGACTACCGACTAAAGCTGATCCAGGAGCTGGAGACGTGGTCAAAGATCTATGCCTGTCGTGCCTTCGTGTGGGCGCTCTTCGCCGTACTGACGGCATGGTGGGAGCTATGGGTCGCGATCGTGCCGGTCTTGGCGGCGCTGGCCTTCATCATAAAATCCCAGATGCAGCAGCGGGATGCCGATTGGTTCAAGGCTAGACTCAAAACAAAGGAGGATGAATGAACAAGGTGACGGACCTCGCGCATGTCTTCTGGAGGAATGAGCACGAGTTCGAGCCTGACCTGTACCTGTACGAGCACTACGCCATCGCGGACTTAGCTCGGGACACGCCGAGCTTCCCATCCGGGACCTCAGTTCGGGAAGGTCTGGAGATCAAGGGCTGGGAATTTCTGTTCGAGGACTCTGATCGGGCCTTCTACCGACATATAAAGGATGGCCAATGAGCCTGCCCGATTATGTCGAGGCCTTCATGAATAGTGTTTCGGTCAAGGCCGTGGCGGTACTGGCCGCTACGGTGCTTGTCGCTCATCTATTCGAGGTCGGCGTGGACTGGCTCGCCACCAGGAAGAGAAGTCCAGAATGAGCCCTACCGGAGTTCCGCTCTGTGGGGTTTGTGGGTCGGATGGTCCGTGCGTCCACCAGCCGGCGCACTGGACCCCGACATCAGTAGAGGTCCCGGCCTCCATCGCGTTGAATCCGGAGTTCGCACATGGCCCGTCGACACATCTGATTGGAGGCATACGTAAGATCCAGCTTCATCACAGCAAACAACATTCTTTCGAGATGGAGGTCAGGTTCTTCGAGACCTACTGGCCCAGCATCCGATTTCCAATACCTCAGGATGCCTACAACAGAATAAAGGCCGAGTCCGAGCTGCATGGACTATGCAGAAAGGAAAGCTGATGTGGCCCTTCAGTAAGAAGAAACCAAAGCCCTTGCCAGCATTGAAGAGGCTCTATCCAGACAGCGAGCGGGCCGAAGACGCAGCACTGAATGGCCGGCTTATGGCGGTTCTCCAAGATCTGACGCCTGCCCAGGAGAAGAAAGTGAAGAATATGAAGATCAAGAGCAAGTACGATGACAACGCTATCAATGCCGCTCTCCTAGCGTCGGCCAGCCATGATCCTGCACCATCTTCCCACGACTCCGGTCATCACTTCGGTGGCGGAGAATCGGGCGGAGCTGGAGCATCCGGTAGTTGGGATTCCGGGAGTTCCGACTCTGGCAGTAGCGATTCAGGCGGAGGAGACTCAGGCGGCGGAGGAGGGGACTGATGGATTATCCAATAGTTGTAGGTTTAGAGACCAGGAGGCCGGTTCTCCGTCGACATCCAGATGAACCCATAGATAGCAGGATTGACTTCGGCGATACGATGAGGTTTATAAAGTTGAGAATGGGGGCCGCGGCTATAAGGATCTCAATATCCGAACAAGACTACATGCGCCTGTACATGTTCGAGACTAAGGGGCCGAAGGCTCTGTGGGATGAGTACGACCACCCACACGGATATTCCGTCGACGGATATCCACCGGAAGCTCAGGACCGGGCATGATTACTTCCGAGGATATCGAGGAGATGCTGAAGCAGATCCCGGACTGGAAGATCTCGTGGGATTCCAA
>CAZJRH010000295.1:0-6377 GCA_964548215.1 uncultured Nitrospirota bacterium | reverse complement strand
CATGGGCTATGCGCGCCACGTGGTGCGCGCGCTGGTGCAGCAGCTCTCCCTTTTCCCGACGGGTTGCTTGGTGCGGCTCAGCTCAAACGAAGTCGGGCGGGTGATTCAGACCAACAACCGGTCGCCGTTGCGCCCCGTGGTGGAGGTGCTCTATGCCGATCAGGTGCCGCTGGCCGTGCCTCGGATCGTCGATCTGAATGAAAATCCGCTGCTTCATATCGTGACGTCGCTCTGCCCCAGTGACCACCCCGCCAATATTCCCGATGGGGCTCAGGGGTCCGCGTAGATAGAACCATCAATCCGCGTTGACCCCATGCCGCCGAGTCGTGTAACGTTACAGATCGTGGAATCATGACCGGGCCGGTTGGGGAGGGCGACCATGTCTCAGCAACGGAAACCAGACGGGAACCGACAGCGTGATGAACGAACGGCTCTCCTTGAGTCGGTTCTCCAGGCCCGATCCGACATCCTGTGGCGCGAAGTCGATGGCGAGATCGTGGCGCTTGATCCCCATCGGGGCTACTATTACGGGATCGAAGGCGCCGGCATGCGCATCTGGGAGCTTCTGCAGAGACCGACGACCTTCCAGACACTCCTGCGCATCTTGCGCGATGAATATAATGTCGAAGAGCAGCAGCTCCGTGCGGACCTGGTCTCGATGTGTGAGCGGTTGGAGCGATGCCATTTGATCGAGCAATGCTCATGAGGCGTTGATGCGGGGCCGACTCCTGATCCGGTGCGCGCTGATGCTCTTCGGATTGACGCGGCTGCTGCGCTGGTTGCGCGCTATGCCATCGATCGTCGGATTGTTGCTGCCAAGGCAACCGGCTGCTGACGCGCAGTGTTTGGAGCGAAGCCTGATCGAGATTTCGGCGCTGGCCCGCTTGGGTCGGTCGGCCCGCCTGGTCATCGGCGTGAACAAGCAGGCAGGGCGACTGCGCGCGCATGCCTGGGTGGAACGGCCGCAGGAACACCAGGCGGATCAGATCGAGTTTACGCGGTTGGGGGCGCTCTGATGAGTGCTGTCGCCGGGATGGTCGATCTGTCGGGCGCCGCGCTGCCGTCCGGCGCGCTCGAACCGATGCGCCGGCTGCTTGCTCATCGTAACGTCGCAGGCATCACCCGATGGCAGCAAGGGGCTTGCGCATTGCTGCATGCCGCCTCGGATGCCGGCGAGACCGCCACCCGGCTCTCTGTTGCCGATGATGTGGTCGCGGTCTGGGCGGGACGGCTTGATCAACCGGCGTCACCGGTAGCGCAGCGCGGCGATGACCACGTGTGGCCGTCGACGGCCGAACAGATCACCGACCTCTATCGGCGCTGGCGCGCAGAGACCCCTAGCCGGCTCCTCGGTGACTTCGTGCTGGCTCTCTGGGACCGCCGAATCGGGCGGCTCTATCTTGCCGGGGATCCGATCGGAGTGAAGCCGCTGTACTATGCGCGTCGAGGCGATCTACTGATCTTTGCGTCCGAGGCCAAGGCGGTCGCAGCCGGCGCGTCTCTGCCATATAGTGCGGATCACGTCAGTTTGTCGGATTTTGAGCGGCAGCGGTTTCGATCTATTGATCGAACCTTCTTCGAAGGGATTCGTCGCCTTCCTTCGGGTTCTTGTTTGCGGGCGGACGCCGATGGGATCGAGCTGATTCCCTCGTGGCGGCTTGATCCTCTCTCCAGGATTGAATCGGCCGACCGGTCGGCTCTTGTCGCCGACTTCCGACGGCTTTTTCTGGATGCGGTGCGGGTCCGCTTGCCCCGGAGCGGACGCGTCGTGGTCGCCTTATCCGGCGGCGTGGATTCTTCCTCGGTGCTGGCTGCCGCGGTGAACATTCAGCGGAGCGAGCGGCCTCATCTATCGATCGAAGCGATCTCCCTGCTCTCGCGGGAGCTTCCGGATGAAGGGTCGTTTGCGCGTCAGGTCTGCGACCATCTGGGCGTGGCGTGTACGCCGCTGTATGTCGAGGATGTCGACCCGCTGGAAGGGCTGGAGCGGATGCTCTGGTGTGAAGAAAGCCCGCTCTATGATGTGGTTGATGCGTTCTATCAAGCCTTGTACCGTCAAGCGCGCGCCATGGGGGCCCGCGTCGTCCTGTCCGGGGGCTGGGGGGATCAAGTCCTGACCGGCCAGGCGTATCCGGTCGATCTGTTCAGGCAGGGGTTGTGGCGACAGTCTCTTCGCGAACTCCGTCTGCTGCCGAAGAATGACGGCGGCCGTCTGCCCGATATCCTGCGAGTCTGTCTGCGTTATCTGCTGCTGCCCCAGGGCATTCCCGACAAGTACGAGGGGCTCCGCCATCTGGTCCGCCGCGCGCGGCAGGTTTGTTCCGGAGGTCGCACGCCTGATGCCGCGTTTCCGATGGCCTCGCAACGCGAACTATATGACGGGATCTTCAGTCCCCATAAGCAGCGTCTGTTGGAGTGTTTGGAGCGAGGCGCCGCTTGCAACGGGGTGGAGGTGCGATTGCCCTTTCTTGATCGGCGGCTGGTCGAGTGTCTGATGGCGCTTCCCGTGCAAGAGCGGATTCGTGACGGACTGGGCAAGCAGCTCTTGCGCGGTGCCGTCGCCGATTTATTGCCCGCATCGATCATCCGACGCACAACCAAGGGCGACTTTACTCACATCATCCTTGCGCGGCTGGGAGCCGTCGGCTTTTCTGCTCCGACGCTTGGAGAGGTCAATCGGCTGTGGAACGCGCATGTTCTCAAGGTCTGGAAGGAGGTGTGGAATGCGCATGGAACACGAGCACAAGGGAGAGAGCAAAAAGAAACCCTATCAACCGCCGAAGCTGACGGAGTATGGTGACCTGCAAAAACTGACGCGCGGCAGCGGTGGCACCAAAGGCGAGGCCGGGACGCCCAAATCACGCATCGGCTGACCGCATCGGAGCGGCCGCCCATGACACTGCTGAAGCGCCTGATCCTGCCGAGCGGCGAGTTGTTCTTTGAAGCCAGGGAGCGCCGCGGCCGCTACTATTTGACCTGGTCCCGCGCGGGCGCGGCCGTGGTCTCGGAGCGCGGGCGCCTGCTTGATTTCACGCCGCATCCCACGGCACAGCCCGTCTCGATTACGATTCTTCGTCGCATCATCGCCGCCTATGCGGCGAGCCTGCGCGGCCACGAATCCCTCCATGCGACGGGGCTCCAACGGGGTGGGCAGGTCATCGCCCTGATCGGTTGTTCCGGCGAAGGCAAGTCGACGCTGGCCGCTTCACTTTTGCAAAGCAACCGCTCCGTGCGCTTATTGAGCGATGACGTGCTCTATCTCTTCTGCCGGCGACGACGGGGATGGGTGCTTCCCTCGGATGGGGCGCCGGTCTTGAAGCTGGCCCGGGCGTCGCTTCAACGACTTGCCTATGGCCAATCCGGCGAATACGAGCAGCGGTATGATGCAAATTTTGAAAAAGAGGTGGTCATCTTTCCAAATGGACCGCCTGGTCGGCGATCACTCCCCCTGGCGGCCATTGTCCACTTGCAGCGTGGTCATGCCTTGCAGCTCACGCGACTGCGTGGGACGTCAGCGGCGCTCACACTGATGGCGAACACCTACAATGCCCTGATCAGACCGCCGAAGGTTGTGCAGCGACAGTTTAATCTTTGTGCGGCCATCAGCGAGTGCGTTCCGATCTGGCGCCTGCGGTATGAAAGCGGATTCGAGGCATTGCCTGACGTCGGCCGACAGGTCGAGCAGCTATGGCAGTGCTAGGGGAGCATCTCTGGAGCCTTGTCGGCCGCTCCCTGGCCGCGGCGGAGCGGCATCGGATCGCACCACTCCTACACCGTCACCAGCCTGAGGCCGCGGCCGAAACCGACCGGCAGGCCTTCGCGGCGGCGCACCGCCGAACGGTGGCCGCCAACCTGCGGTTTCTCAGCGTCTGCCGGGAGGTGTTGGGCGCATTTCGATCGGCATCGATTCCCGTCATTCCGCTCAAAGGCGTGCTGTTCGCCCTTCGCTATTACGGTGAGATCGGGGTTCGTCCGCAAAGCGATGTCGATCTGCTCGTGCACCGGCCGGATCTTTCCCCCGCGCACGAGCAACTGCTCCGGCTGGGGTTTGATGAGGCATGGCCGAGAGCCTACTATGCCGATCATTACCATTGGGTCTACCGCCGCGGCGACGTCTTGCTGGAACTGCACTGGGCGCTGAAAGCTCCGGGAACCTGTACGCCCGATCTGGACCGCATTTGGAGCGAGGTCTGTTGGCGAGCCGCGGAAGGGCTGGAGTTTCTGGAGATGGCGCCAGTCGACCTGTTGGCCTATCTGGCGGTCAATAAAGCCCATCAGCGTTTTCCGGCGCTCATCGATTTTGTCGACCTCGCCAGGATTGTTGACCATGCGCCTCCGGCGTGGGACCGATTGGTTGAACGGGCGCTGCATGACGGGACTGCCGCGCCGCTCTGGTTCGGCCTGTGTGGAATCAAGGAATTGCTCGGGGCCAGTGTGCCGGAGCGGGTGTTGAACGCCCTGGCCGCGCCAGCCTATGTTCGCCCGGCGCGCTGGTTAAAGAAAGCGTTGGATGCCATCGGTGGTCCCTTGCGGGTGCCCCCGCGATACCAGGCGGGGCCGATCGGCCGTCTCTACGAAAGCTGCCTGGAGGGCCGTCCCTCGGCGATTTTTCATCTCCTTCGCCCATTGGTCTTTCCCTCCAAAGCCAGAGTGGAGTTACTGGCGCAGGGCTCCTATGCGCGGTATTACATACATGCCCTCCAGCGGTTCGTCAACTAGACGGCATTTCACCCCACTCCTCACCACCATCCCTCTCCTCATCGGAAAAGGGGGGGGCGACGGCAGGGGTCTGATGGCCCATGTGCGGATACCACTGGTTTGTTTGACAGATGTGTGGGTGTCAGCTACCTTTACAACAGACGGGCAACATGCGCAATGAACCGAACGCTTCGAGAAATCATATGAAAATCATGACAAGACGAACTGTGGGCATGCTCTGTGCCGGGCTCATCGCTGGAGGGGTGATCGTCGGCTGCGCGATCAGGACCCCGTCGCCGACCGTGGCGCCATCGGAGGCGGTGCAGAAAAGCAAAGTTTTGACCATTACCCCGGGCGATGTCCTGGAAGTGATCGTCCGCCGCGGGGCCGGCGAGGATCGTTTTACCGCCACCGTTCGAGACAATGGTCTGTTATCGGTCTCCTTTGTCGATGTGACGGTCGGGGGGCTGAGCGCCGTGGAGGCCGAGCAGAAGTTGGTCGACGCCCTGACCCCCTTCGTCAAAGAACCGCGCGTGCAGGTGCTCTTCAAGCAAAAAGTGATCTCGGACCGTTTCTTCGTCTTCGGCGAGGTGAACAGACCGGGAGTCTATCCGCTGATGCCCGGCACCACGATCGCCGACGCGCTGGGCAAGGCCGACGGCTACAACAAGACGGCCTATCTGCCGAGCGTGCGCGTGCTGCGCGGCGGACTGGAGCATCCGGAAATCGTCCCGGTGGACGTGAAACAGCTCCTCCATGAGGGCGACGTCGCACAGAATGTCTTTTTGAAAAACCAGGATATCGTCTACGTGCCGCGCACGAGGATTGGTGACTGGAATTCTTTTATCGAACAGCTCAAACCGACGCTCGAAATAATCAGCAAATCGCTCGAGCCGGTCATTTTGTATCGAGACATCAAGAATTGATGAGGAGACGCCGTGGCCCAGTATGAGTTGAACCTCCGGGATTACTGGCAGATCGTCCGCAAGCAGCGCCGGACGATCGCGCTGACGGCTGCTCTGGTGGCCGTTGCCTCCCTCGGCTTGTCGCAACTGCTCAAGCCGACGCCGCAATATGAAGCCACGGCCAGCGTCAAATATGATCGCTCCAGCAACTTCACGGGTCTTTTTCTGGAAGTGATGACCTATTCCTATTCCGATGACATCGGCAGCCAGACCGAGGTGATCAAAAGTTTTCCCGTGGTCGAGTCCGCGGCCCGCAAGGCCGGGTTGTTCGACCCGGCGCTGACCAGCGAGCAGATCAAGCTGCGGCCCGATCTGCTGGGGATGATCCTGAGCCTGCAGCGCCGGACCAACACGGAGCGGGAAGGGAACACCAACATCATCCGCATCACCGCGACGGCCGATGAGCCGGACAAGGCCGCTCTCTTGGCCAACAGCATTGTCTCGGCCTATCAGGAGGAGAACAGCGCCCAGCGCAACCGCCAGGTGGCCGAGGCCAGAAAGTTCATCGAGCAGCAGATGCAGATAGTGGACGGGCAGTTGCGGGCCGCTGAACAGTCGGTCGAAAACTTCAAGGAATCAAACGATGTGGTCGATCTCGGCGAGGAGGTCAAGATCCAGTTGACCGAGATGGCCCGCGTCGAATCGGAGCACGCCAAGACGATCCGGACGATGGAGGAGATCGAGGATCAAATCGGCCAGCTCGGCCGCCAGGGC
>CAZJRH010000294.1:0-2471 GCA_964548215.1 uncultured Nitrospirota bacterium | reverse complement strand
CTCGATTGGACTCTGGCCACTGACAACGTCTCGATTACCGTGATCGAAAACCTCATGGGGGGGTTGACTGAGTTCGACGACCAACTTCAGCCCACGCCGGCCATCGCCAGCCGATGGGAGGTTTCCCCCGACGGCCGGCGTTATCTGTTTCACCTGCGCAATGATGTCTATTGGACCGACGGCCGGCGCGTCACCGCCGGCGATTTTGAATATGCCTGGAAGCGGTTGCTCGATCCCGCCACGGCGGCCGAATATGCCTATTTTCTGTATGACGTCGTCAACGCGCGCGACTACAACACCGGCCGTATCACCGACGCCGCCACGGTTGGGGTCCGGGCGCTGGATGACGACACGCTTCGCGTCGATCTGAATAAGCCGATCGTCTATTTTCCCAGCATCACCACCTTTGTCGTGACCTTTCCGCTCCGGCGCGATCTGATCGAACGCTACGGGGTGCGGTGGACCGACCCCGCCCATCTGGTGACCAACGGCCCGTTCATGCTGGCCGATTGGCGGCATGAATACAGAGTGGTGCTTCGGGCCAATAAACAGTATTGGCAGGGCCGGCCGGCGCTGGATGAAGTGCGGATGTATGTGGTCAATGATCGATCGACGGCACTGTCGTTGTATGAAACGGACGGGCTCGACCTGGCGCTGCTTCCCCCCGAGGCCATCCCCTCGTATGAAGCCAGCGCCGAGTTCCGCCGCGTGCCGTTGCTGCGGGGATATTATTACGGTTTTAATGTCACGGCCGCGCCGTTCAACGATCCGCGGGTCCGGCAGGCCTTTGCCCGGGCCGTCGACAAATCGGAATTGCCGAAGATTCTCCGGGGCGGGGAGCTGCCGACCGATTCCTGGATTCCGCCGGGGATGTTTGCTTACAACCCGGACATCGGGCTGGCCTATGATCCGGCGGCGGCGCGCGCCCTGCTGGCCGAAGCCGGCTACCCGGACGGGCGCAATTTTCCCGAAGTGACCGCCATGTACGACACGGGCCCGGTTCACCCGCTCGTTGCCGAAAATCTTCAAGCACAATGGAAACGGACACTGGGGGTGACGGTTCAGTTGGAGAATCAGGAATGGAAAGTTTATCTGAAGCGGCTCACATCTGATCCGCCGCCGCTCTTTCGGCTCGGATGGGGCGCGGACTATCCGGACCCGGATAATTTCATGGCGCTGTTTGCCAGTTACAGTGGAAATAACCACACCCATTGGCGGCATGCCCGGTATGATGCCCTTATCGCCCAGGCGGCATCGACGGCCGACTCGAGTCAGCGCCTCAAGCTTTACAATGAGGCGCAGCGCATCCTGACCGAGGAGGAAGTCCCGATCATTCCGCTGTTTGTGGTCAGCCACAATTACCTGGTAAAACCGCGCGTGGAGGGGCTCCGGTTCAACGCCATGGAGTTGCTGCGATTCAAGACGGTTCGGCTTCAACCATGAAAGCCTTCACCACGCTTCCGCCGATGCTGGCCGTGATCGTCAATCGCCTGCTGTGGGGCGTGCCCGTGCTTTGGCTGGTGGCCACGCTGACTTTTGCCCTGATGCACGCGGTGCCCGGCGGGCCGTTTGACCGGGAGAAACCGTTGCCGCCCGAAATCAAAGCCAACGTCGAGGCCAAATATCGGCTTGATCTGCCGGTGGCGCAGCAATATCTGCTCTACCTGGGCCAATTGGCGAGGGGCGATCTGGGCCCCTCTTACAAATATCTCGATCGCGACGTTCGCGCCATTATTGCCGAGAGCCTGCCCGTGTCCGCCCAACTCGGCGTGCTGGCCTTTGTGCTGGCGGTCGTTATCGGGTTGGGCGCTGGCATTCTCGCCGCGTTGCGGCCGGGTTCCTGGGTCGACCGCGCCGCATTGCTGTCGGCCACGATCGGCTTCGCGTTGCCGAGTTTCATCCTGGCGGTCCTGCTGATTCTGCTCTTTGCCCATGCCTGGCAATGGTTGCCGCCCGCGCTGTGGGAGGGCCCGCGCTACGCGGTGCTGCCCGCGCTGGCGCTGGGCCTGGGGCCCGCGGCCTATATCGCCCGTTTGTCCCGGGCCAGCATTCTCGAAGTGAGCCGGCAGGAATTTGTGCGCGTCGCCCGGGCCAAGGGCCTGCCGCCACGGACCGTGTTGGTGGCCTATCTGCTCAAGAGCGGTTTGATGCCGGTCGTTACTATTTTGGGGCCGCTTATCGCGGTGTTGGTGACCGGTTCCTTCGTGGTGGAATATCTCTTCTCCATTCCAGGCATGGGCCGCTTTTTCATCACGGCGGTCACCAATCGCGATTATCCGCTCATCATGGGCGTGACGCTGGTCTATGCCGTGATCATCGTTGTCGCCAACCTGGCCGTCGATCTGCTCTATGGATGGTTGGATCCCCGGGTGCGGGTCCGATGAGCGCGAAGGCGCTTCGTCGTGATTGGGTGGTGCTGGTCAGCGCCGGGCTGCTCGGGTTGATCACGCTCGCTGCGATCGCCGCCCCGT
>CAZJRH010000293.1:0-3326 GCA_964548215.1 uncultured Nitrospirota bacterium | reverse complement strand
GGCGGCATGGGCGCTTATGCGCCGGCGCCCTTTGTCCCGCCGGCCCTTCAAGCCAGAGTCGAACGGGAGGTGTTCCGTCCGTTGCTGGATGAACTGAGCCGCAGAGGAATCGCCTATCAGGGCATTCTCTACGCGGGATTGATGCTTTGCGACGGCGAGCCGTACGTGCTGGAATTCAACTGCCGCTTCGGTGATCCCGAAGCCCAGGCGGTGCTCATGCTGCTGGAGAGCGACCCGGTCGATCTGTTTGATGCGATCGCGCGCGGTCGGCTGCAACCGTCCGACGTGCGGTGGCGCAGCGGCAGCGCGGTCTGCGTGGTGCTGACGTCGGAAGGCTATCCCGACGCGCCGGTGCTCGGTCATGCGATCGAGGGGCTGGACGCGGCGCGCGCGGTCAACGGCGTGCAACTGTTCCATGCCGGCACCGCGCAGCGGGATGCGCAGCTGGTGACGAATGGCGGGCGGGTCTTCGGCGCGGCGGCCCATGCCGCGACGCTGCCGGCCGCTCTGGCGCGGGCCTATCAAGCGGCGGAGCGCGTTCGTTTTACGGGCAAGCACTATCGCCGGGACATTGGGGCGGCCGCGCTGAGTGTGTTCAATGTCTGCCCTATTACGGATTGATCCAAACCATCCTGATCCGGCCGTGCTGGACGAGGCCGTCCGTGTGCTGCAAGCCGGCGGCCTGATCGCGTTTCCCACCGAAAGTTTTTACGGCCTGGGCGCTCTCGCCTCGATCCCGGCCGCCGTCGACCGGCTCTTCACTGTGAAACGTCGTCCCGCCGCGCAGCCTCTTCTGGTGGTGGCGGCCGATCGCGCGCAACTGCTGACCGTGATCGAGCACATTTCTCCGACGGCCGAGCAATTGATGACACAGTTCTGGCCGGGCCCGCTGACGCTGGTGCTGCCGGCCCGGTCCACTGTTGCGCCGGCTCTGACCGGCAACACCGGCAGGCTGGGTGTCCGCGTGCCGGGGCTGGCGTTGCCGCGACAATTGGCGGCCAAGGCCGGCGGGCCGGTGACGGCCACGAGCGCCAACTATTCGGGCGCTTCACCGCCGACAAGCGCCGATGTCGTGCAGTCGGTGATGGGCGCTTGGGTCGATCTGATTCTCGACGGAGGTCCGACGGCCGGCGGGTTGCCGTCCACGGTGCTGGATCTGTGCGAGGAGACGCCGCTGCTGATTCGCGAGGGGAGAATTTCAGTCGGGCAGTTGCAGGCGGTCTGCGGACCGTCGCAGATGATTCGGCGGACTAAGACTTAGTCGATTTGGATTTGGGTTCGGATGTGGACGGCGCGGCCGGCTTCGCGGCGGAATCGGACGATGGCGGGGAGGACGGGGCGGGCGCGTCTGCTGATTTGGTCTCCGGTTTCTCTACTTTGGTTTCCTTCGATTTCTCGCCGTTGCCTTTTCTTGCGTAGTCGTTAATGTAGAACCCGCTGCCTTTGAATTGGAGGCCGCCCGGGATCGACACTAATTTTTCCACCACGCCCTGGCATTTGGCGCACTGCGTGATCGGCGCGTCGCTGAATTTCTGGATCACCTCAAAGCGGTGTCCGCATTTCCGGCATTGATATTCATACATTGGCATGGGGGTCTCGTTTCTGAACGAAGATGATTGTATCACAGCCGATGCTGTGATACAGGGTGTGTATGGGCGGAGGGGATGGCGCGAATCAGCGAAGCGCGTCGATCGCCGTGGCCAGGTGCGCCAGGCCCTGCTTGATCTGTTCGATGCCCAGCGCGTAGGAAAAACGCAGATAGCCTTCGGCCCCGAAGGCGCTTCCGGGCACGACGGCGACATGGGCCGATTCCAGCAGGTAGGTCGATAATTCCACCGAAGAGCGAAGCGGCTGGCCGCCCGGGGTGACGCGTCCGAACAGATCGGCCACGTTGGGGAAGAGATAGAAGCCGCCGGCCGGCATGGTGCAGCGCACGCCGGGGAGTTTGCGCAATCCCTCGAGCATGATCCGCCGGCGCTGGTCGAACTCCTTCACCATGGCCGCCGTGAACGAAGCGCCCTCCTGTAGCGCGGCGATGGCCGCCTTTTGCGAGATCGTCGCCGGGTTCGATGTGCTCTGACTCTGAATGTTGCTCATCGCCTGAATCACAGGCGCCGGCCCGGCCGCATAGCCGATCCGCCATCCCGTCATGGCGTAGGATTTGGAGACGCCGTTCACGATGATCGTCCGCGGAAGCAGTTCCGGGCGCAGGGTGGCGAGGCTCCAATGCTCGGCGCCGTCGTAGACGAAATATTCGTAGATTTCATCCGAGATGATGTAGCACGCATGGCCGAGCAGCACCCGGCCCAGTTCCTCGAGCAGCGGACGGGGAAAGACGGCGCCGGTGGGATTGCTCGGGCTGTTGAGAATGACCGCCTTCGTGCGCGGCGTCAGCGCGCGGGCCAGCGCGTCGGGCGTCGGGCAGAAGCCGTCGGCCTCCGCGGTCGGGAGGATGACGGGCGTGGCGCCTTGCAACAGAATTTGATCGGGATACGACACCCAGTAGGGGGCGGGGACGATGATCTCGTCGCCCTCCTCGAACAGGGCCTGCGCAATATTATACAGACTGTGCTTGGCGCCGCACGAAATCAGGATCTGATTGGGTGTGAAGCTCAGTTCCTGCTCGCGTTTCAATTTTTTGACGACCGCGAGCTTGAGTTCCTCCAATCCGGCCGGCGGCGTGTATTTGGTCCAGCCCTCCCGAATGGCGCGGATGCCGGCTTCCTTGACCACATCCGGCGTGTCGTAGTCGGGCTCGCCCACGCCGAAATCGATGACCTGCACGCCCTGGGCTTGGAGCGCTTTGGCCTTGGCGGTGACGGCGAGCGTGGCCGACGGTTGGATCCGGGCCACGCGCCGCGCGAGCGCCGGACGTTCGGACGTCATCGCCGGGCTCCGAACCGTTCCTTGAGCCGGCGCCCCACGCCCGGCGGCACAAACGCGTCGATCGCGCCTTGATGCCTGGCCACGGCCTTGACGATGGTCGAGGTCAGGTAGGTGTATTCCTCGCTGGGCATCAGGAAAATGGTCTCGATGTGGCCGTCCAGTTTGCGGTTCATCAGCGCGATCTGCAGCTCGTACTCGAAATCCGAGACGGCCCGCAGTCCCCGGATGATCGATTGCGCGTGCCGCGCCCGGGCGAAATTGACGAGCAATCCTTCGAAAATTTCGACGGTCACGTGCGTGAGGGGCTGGATGGCCTCCTGCACCATCTCCAGCCGTTCCTTGGCGGAGAAGAGCGGCCGCTTGTCCAGATTGGCGGCGATGGCGATGATGACCTGGTCGAACAGCGAGCGGCTGCGCGTGACCAGGTCCAGGTGGCCGTC